>CACZXZ010000004.1 GCA_902785325.1 uncultured Succinivibrio sp.
AATCAATCTAATACAATGTAATTTATGTATAGCATATAATATTTATTTATCTTTGTAAAGGGCATTTTGTGGCTTACATCCCCACAGCAAGCTGTGGGGCTTTCGCCACTGTTATGTAACAAAATATCTTCAAAAGATGATTGCACATAATTTTTGACGCATAATTTGCTTTAAACAGTTGAAATATAGTGCCAAATAAATAACAATATTTCAAAATACCACAGAAGGAATAATGTAATGCCAAGATCATCATCAAGAAAAACTAAGAAAAAGAAGAAAGGACCAAAGAGAAATACTCAACGTTCAAATAGAAATTTATCTCTAAGTCTTACCGCTAATGATCTGCTTTTAGCACTTAAGGAATTGCCTTATTTGTCAGCAACTATAGGTCTTGCTATTCACTTAGCTTTAGGTCTAGTTAAATCTGGCGTTTGTGCAGAAGATTTATTCAAAGATTCAGATGTTGACTTTGATGATAATACTGAAGAAGAGTTAAACCCTCAAGCAACCATTGCCTGTGCCTGCCAAATTGCGACTCTTAAAATTCAACTATCAAAAACAGATGATAGCGAATTAGATTATCCTCTAGAGGTTATAGCTCCAATTGTAATGCAAATATTAGCTAACGCTCATCTCATTAAAGGATTGGATGCTCCTCTAGTACCAGAAATTGAAAATGGAGAGATTGTCCTTAATGTTACAACTGCGCCTGAAGGCTTAGAAATTACAGATGAAGGCGAAGAATTCCTAAGCAAAATTGATACAGATGGAGACTTAATTGCATCTGATGAAGACTTTAAGATGTATTCAAAATTAGCAGTCGAATATATGCAAAAGGCTATAGATCAAAGTAAAGTACAATAAGCTATTTTGATAAAGCACCAACTGGCGCTTTATCTTTGCAACCTAAAATCAAGCCACAAGCAGATCCTCAAGATAGTCTTTTTCTTTCGTAATTACGACTGTTAAACTTAATTAGCATTAAACTACTCTATCTTTGTTCATTAAGAGATGAAATAATTTAGGACTAAAAATGCAAAACTACCAAAAGAAGAAATTTGATAAAAAGAAGAAAAACACAGAAAATATTTTTCCTTACATTATCTTTAGCAATATTTCTGAAAAACTAATGGCAGAAAATCTTCTTTGTGCATTTAGGCAACATCATACTTTTGCTGCCAAAGTTGGACTATCAACTCTATTAGCATTAGAGGAAATAAGAGAAACATTAACTTGTGATAGTTACAAAGATAACATAGAAATATACGTTGATGAAGCTATTGATGAAGGCTGCAGACTTACTGTCATGAAAATGCAGACTAAAAGAATTGATATCGTAAAAGTAAATCACCAACTTTGCGGTTTTGTAGCTTTTGTAAAGCAACTTCTATCTAAAGCTGATCTTATACAAGGATATTACGTACCACTAATTCCTAAATTCGTGGACGGCAAACTTTTTCTCGAGATTGATTATGCAGAAGAAGTGGCACTAACAGATAAAGGTAAAGAATATTTAACCTATGTACCAAATCCAAATACATGCGTAAAGCCAACAAAAGAAGATCTAGATACATATGCAAACATATGCATTGAATTAGCTCAATACATAGTTGACAAATATAAAGATCAATAAGCTCTCTACTTTTAAGACACCTTTTGGTGTCTTAATATTTCAAAAGAAAACTCCTCTGTTTACCTTCTGTACTTGAATAGCATGACCTTATTTTAAAGCTTGCATTACTCCTCAAAATTAACCTTAACTTGTTGATTTTTCCTAAAAGTTGACCGATTATAAATGGATAAAAACTAAGGAATTTAAAATGGCAAAATTATCAGCAAAACAAATTAAATTACGTAAAGCACAAAGTGCTGTAAATAACTTAACTAATACAGAGTGTGCAAACAAGTTATTTGCAACACTTGCTCAGAATCCATTTTTATGTGCCACTGTAGGTATCTCTATTGCTGAGATCTTAAAGCACTTAAAAGAAGGTACTTTTGATAAAAAAGCAAAATTAGGCAACTTTGTAGCCTTTACCTGCAACGATGTGCAAAATAGAGTTCACTCTATGTATCCACAGGATTTTACTAAACCATATCCTATTGAGGCTATTGGCGCTGTAGTAATGCAATTACTTGAGCATGCTGAATTATTAAAGGGTGTAAGTGCTCCTCTAATTCCTAAGGTTGAGCATGGCAAATTAACTGTAGAAATTAAAGTTGATGACAATGGTGTAGAGCTTACAGAAGAGTCAAATGAGTTCTTAAATAAGGCAGATTCAGCTTGCAATTTATTTACAGCTCAACAAAACTTTGCGCCAAACTTTGCAAACCTCACCATGTTCTATGCTCAAAAGATTGTAGATAAATACAAAGCCTAGTAAGTTCTTAAATTAAAGCACCTACAGGTGCTTTAATTTTTAATGATCTTAAACTATCTTTTCTTTTCAATATGCACTTTAAAAGAACTCTTGAAGACACTGTTTTAGACTATAGCAAAAAATTTCCTATAGTCTATCTTGAAGGTCCTTGTAAAGTAGGTAAAGCATCACTTTTAAAACAGATTAAAGATAGTAAGATAACTACTGTCTCACTTAAAAGTCTCTCTAATCGAGAGTTAGCTCAAACAAATCCAACGCTCTTTTTACAAAAGTATAAATCTCCTTTGATTATCGAGGATATCCACCTAGCACCACAATTATTTACAGCACTAAAATGCGCTGTTGATAAAGACAAAAAGGCTGGTCAATACTTTTTAACAAGCTCTGTTCAATTTAACAGGTTAAAGATTGATGTTTCCATGGAAGGAACAATTGCAATTGTCAAACTTCAAGGATTATCTCAAGAGGAGAAACTTTCTTTAACTTCAAGCAAAGCTTTTATACCTACCAAAGCTTATTTAGATGAGAAAGAGCTCCTATTAAAAGACAAAGCTTGCTCTTACCTTTTTCATGAACTTTGGAAAGGCTCAAATCCTGCTTTGTACTCACTTGAAGATGAATGCCTTACAAAATTTTACGATTCTTATCTTCAAGACTATCTATGCTTTGAAGTACATAATTACTTCAAAGTTAAAGACGAGGTGGAGTTTTTCAGATTCTTAAAGTTTATCGCATCTAAAACCTCTCAAGTTATCAATTACACAGCTTTTGCAAATGAGTTTGGCATCTCAAATGATAAACTAAAAAAATGGCTTTCAATTCTTGTGGACTCAGGTATTGTGTTCTTGCAACCTGCCTACTACAGAAATTTACCATACAACGCAATCAAAACTCCTAAACTACATTTTTTTTGATTTAGGACTTTCTTGCTACTTATTAAGTTTTACTAGCTCAAACATAGTTGAAGATGGTCCTTTGAAAGAGGCTTTAGTTAAAAGCTATGTAGTAAGTGAAATCGTAAAAAGCTATTACCATCGTGGTCAAACACCAAATCTGTATTACTACCAAGATAAAGAGCAAAGAGAAATTGATGTGCTTTTAGAAGAGGATGGTCTTTTGTATCCTATGGTGATTAAATCAAAGTCTAATCCAAATAAAGACGATATAAGACACTTTGAGGTAATTGATAAGGTACTTAAAGTACCTCGTGGATGTGGTGCTGTGCTTTGCAGAGCAAGTAGCTACTTGCCTTTGACTAAGCAAGATTATCTAGTTCCGATAAGCTATATCTAGTTTTATCAAAAGATCCTAAGAAACTTACTTAGGATCTTATAGTTTTACTCAAAATGATATTTTAAAGCTTGTGGACAGGTCCATACTGGCTTTACGCAGTCTTCCAGTCTTAAATTTAAGCCAAGCTCTCTGTATGTACCTTCTTGGTGAAAGTCAGATCCAAAGGAGGCTAAAAGCTGATATTCAAGACACAGCTTATTTAAAAGATCATAGTCGGTAGCATTGATTTGACTGTTGCAAACTTCCATCGCATCTCCACCACATTCTTTAAAGTAGCTTATAAGCTCTCTTCTGCGAGTGTTAGTTAACTGATAGCGATTTGGGTGAGCTAAAACTGCTACACCACCTGCGTTTTGAATTGCTTCAACGGCAACCTTAATATCTGGCCACAAGGTTTTTACATAACAGCTTTTACCCTTTTTTAAGTAGCTATCAAAGGCATCGTTTACATCTTGAGCTCTGCCCATTTTAGCAATGTAAGCAGCGTAATTACCACGGGTGATAGTGGCATCTTCTGAAGCTAACTTCTTACATTCCTCATAGGCATTAGCAAAACCTTGTTTTTCAAGTTTTGCACCGATAGCTTTAGCTCTTTCAATACGACGTTGCTTTTGATCTTGAATGTAACTTTGAATTGAAGGTGCATTAGGATCAATAAACAAACCTACGATATGGATTTGATTATTGTTAAAGGTAGTTGACAATTCACAGCCTTCAATCAATTGAATTTTACCTTCTGCTGCCTCTTTAGCTTCCTTAATACCTAAAGTGGTATCGTGATCGGTTAAAGCTATATGAGTAAGACCTCTGCTATAGGCGCGCTCAACTAATTGAGTAGGAGTAAGTCCACCGTCAGAGGCTTTTGAATGAGTATGTAAATCAATTTTTGAAAAGATTGCAGCCATTAAGCTTGACCTATACTTTCTAATTCTTCCCAACGAGCATACAAGGCATCTAACTCCTCTTGCACTTTTCCTCTATTAGTTGCAACCTCACGAGCTTTAGTGCCATCGTCATCATACAAAGCAGGATCGTTTAATTGCTCATCTAAAGTGGCAAGTTGAGTTTCTAATTGCTCAATTTTACCTGGAAGCTCTTTTAATTCGTGTTTTTGAGTAAAGGTTAAACCTTTTGTCTTTTTAACAGGTTTAGACTCTGCTTTCTTTTGCTCTTTACTCTCTTTTACTGATTTTAAGGCATTATCTGAAGCTAAAGCCTTCTTTTGATAATATCTTTCAACATCTTCCCAACCACCTACAATTGACTCGATGTGACAATTACCATCAAACACCCAAGTCTCGGTTGCTACCTTGTCGATAAACTGTCTATCGTGGCTGATGACGATTACAGTACCTTCATAAGAGCTTATAAGATCTTCTAATAAATCTAGAGTTTCTAAATCTAAATCGTTAGTTGGCTCATCCATGATGAGCACATTTGATTCTTTAGCAAATAACCTTGCTAAAAGGAGTCTATTCTTCTCGCCACCAGATAAGATTTTTACAGGGGATCTTGCACGCTGTCCTGTAAATAAGAAGTTAGCTAGATAGGAAATTACATGTTTGTTCTTACCGTTAATGCAAACCTCAGTATGACCATCGGCTACATTGTCAGCAACAGACTTATCTAAATCTAAAGCTTCATGGTATTGATCAAAGTACTGAACTTTTAAATTTACACCAACTTTAATCTTGCCAGAAGTAGGCTTAAGATCCTCTAATAAAGCTTTGATTAGAGTAGTTTTACCACAACCATTAGGACCTGTAATACCAATTCTATCCCCACGCATTACAGTTGCAGAAAAGTTTTTTAAAACTTGCTTTTCACCAAAGCCTAAACATAAATCTTTAATCTCGTATACGAGGTTGCCACTTCGTGCTGCGCTATTTGCCTCCATGATGACATTGCCTTGTCTATCACGGCGGTTAGCTCTTTGAATACGTAATTCTTTTAAATCACGCACACGACCTTCATTACGAGCAAGTCTTGCTTTAACACCACGTCTAATCCATGCTTCTTCTTGAGCTAGGATTTTGTCAAATTCTTTGTTAGCAAGCTCTTCTTTACGTAAGCGCTCATCTCGAAGAGAGATGTACTTACTAAAAGAGCCAGGATAGGAATAGCATTTGCCTCTATCTAACTCTACAATGCGGGTAGCACAGTGATCGGCAAACATTCTATCGTGTGTTACAAAGACAATAGTGCCATCAAAGGCTTTAATTGCCTCTTCAAACCAAGTGATAGATTCAATATCTAAGTGGTTAGTAGGCTCATCTAAAAGTAACAGTTGAGGCTCACTTACTAGGGCTTTTGCAAGCGCTGCTTTTCTTCTGTTACCACCACTTAAATCTTTTAAAGGTAGGCTTGGATCTAAACCTATTTTGTTTAAGATCTTTTTGACTACAGCATCTTTCTGCCAACCATCATGCTTATCTAAATAGGCTGACAATTCCATTTGCCTGTGTACATCAGTGCAAGTACTAAACTCTGAAAGCGCATCCCCTACATCTGCTACACCACTTGCAGCTAAGGTATAGACAGTACCACTATCAAAGGCTGGCGGATCTTGGCATAAGGTAGCAATCTTAAGACCAGTTTGAACAATTACTTTGCCAGAGTCTAACTCTCTTTTACCTGCAATAATGCTAAGTAAGGTTGATTTACCTGTACCATTACGACCAACTAAACAAACGCGCTCGCCATCTTCAATGGAGAAATTAGCACCTTCTAATAACTTATCAGCGCCATTATTTAAATGGGCATCAATAACGGAGATTAAGCTCATTTAAAGATCTTTAACTCCATTAGGACCAAAAACTCTTACTTTGCGCTCTGGAGCTTTTGAAAATGGCTTACGCTTTGAGTCAAAGGAAGATGGCTTTCTTGTGCTGTGCTTATTAGTAATAGCACTACCCCATACTTTATTAGTGGTAGTACGCTCGGCTCTTCTTTGAGCTCTTTGTGGATTGTGATCTTCATAATTTGAAGACTTATAATCGTGGTAAGTCTCTTTCTTGTCGGTTAATACTTTCTGCCACTTTGGAGCAGTCTCAGTATTTACCATTGGCACAATTTCTTTTTGTACGTTCTCTTGATGGAAGACTAGCTCGTAACAAGTGTGAATTTTCTTGTTACGTAAGAAGTCACGAGGTAGAGTTTGCTCTGAGATATTAGTAAATTCAAAGCCATAGTCCTTGATGCTCTCATCTAGCACAAAACCACGTAAGTTAGTGCAGAAAATAACCTTACCACCATCTTTTAAGTGACGGGTTAGATTTGACAATAAAGCAATTTGATCACGCTTTACATCAAAGCTCTTTTCCATACGCTTTGAGTTTGAGAAGGTTGGTGGATCGATATAAATTAAATCAAACTTACGACCTTGATCTTTTGAAAGCCAAGCGAGGCAGTCAGCTTGAATAAACTCATGTTTATTAACATCTAAGCTATTTAATTTAAAGTTATCCATACCCCACTGTAAATAAGTCTTTGACATATCTACAGACACAGTCTTTACTGCTCCACCTAAAGCTGCAGCCACAGAAGCTGAGCAAGTGTAGGAGAATAGATTTAAAAATTCTTTGTCTTTTGCTTCTTTAAAGAGTCGTTTTCTAATTAAACGAGCATCTAAGAATAAACCTGTATCAAGATAATCATATAAATTTACCTTGTATAAAGCGTTATTCTCATTTACTGTCATAAACTCATTTCTAAGTTCTGCTGCTTTCTCGTATTGATTATCGCCTTTTTGAATTTCTCTGCTCTTTAAGATAACTTTATCGCCTGCTACACCTGCTACCTCAACAGTGGCACTTAGCATATCAAGCTCATGCTTTTTAGCTACGCGTGGGTTAACTTTAGCAGGAGCCTTGTAAGCTTGAATTACATAGTAGCCATTGTAGTAATCAATAGCAGCTGCATATTCAGGTACATCAGCATCATACACACGATAAGCGTTGATGTTAACGTTTTTAGCCCACTTTTGCATGTTTGCAAGGTTCTTCTTTAAGCGGTTAGCAAAGTCATTAGCAATCTTTAGATTTTGCTCTTCTTTAACTGACAATTGCTGCTCTTTGTTGATGTCAAAGACACGTAATTGACATAACAATTCGCCGTTATAAAGTTTATAAACCTTATCTGAATGCAATCTCATGCAAGATAAGAGCTCAGTTGAGGAGGAGATCACACCAGCCCTAGCACCTGCAAAGTGCTCTTTAAAATTAGCACCAATCTTTGTATAAAGGGCAATCAACTCATTGAAGTTACCCATTCTCTTGCCATATGGTGGGTTAGTTACGATAGTAGTATGTAACTTGTTATCAAATGGGTTGTATAAATTCTCTACAGGGCATTGATATACTTTAACTAATTTATCAAAACCAGCCTTTTGAGCATTCTCATTGGCAATATCAACGATATAAGGATCTAAATCAAAGCCTACAATCTGCACGCCTTTATCACAAGCTTGCTGAATGCCGTCTTGACTTAAGGCTTTAGCTTCGTTGACTAAATCCTCCCATACAGATGGCTCAAACTGCTTTAATTTAAAGAAACCATAATGTGATCTTTTAATGCCAGGTGCGGTATTAGTTGCGATAGCTGCAGCTTCAAATAACAAAGTACCTGAGCCACACATTGGATCTAAAAAGTTCTCTTTGTCATAGCCAGTTCTTACCACCATAGCAGCGGCTAAATTCTCTTTTAAAGGAGCAGCACCTGTACCACGGTGATACTCTCTTTTTAGTAAAGCACGACCTGACAAGTCAATTAAGATATTAGCACTGCCCTTTTTATCTAAATGGCAATTGATAAGTACATCAGGATTGTCCTTATCTACAGAAGGTCTACCACCTTGAGTTGTTTGCAAACGGTCGCAGATAGCGTCTTTTACTTTTAAAGCACCATATTGAGTGTTACGAATAGATTCGTTAGTGCCAGAGAAGCTTACAGCGATAGTATTGCTTTTATCAAAATAACGCTCCCAAGCTACACCGTTAGCGCCGATGTAAAGTTCACTGTCAGTTTCACAGTAAAATTCAACTAACTCTAATAAAATTCTTGAGGCAAAGCGAGACCATAA
Source organism: uncultured Succinivibrio sp. (assembly GCA_902785325.1). Classification (GTDB taxonomy): domain Bacteria; phylum Pseudomonadota; class Gammaproteobacteria; order Enterobacterales; family Succinivibrionaceae; genus Succinivibrio. Next base: position 8,755 of record CACZXZ010000004.1, read on the forward strand.
ACAGGCTTTCATACCTGTAGCAAAATCGCCTTTAAAGGATACACCAGCTACAGTTTCTTTAGCAGAGGTTACACCTAGAGCTTGTAATTCATTTAATAATAAAGTTTCTAAACCTTTAGGACAGGTTGCAAAAAAGGATAATGCCATCTATCAATTACTCCATTAAACTGTTGCATATTATACTGTAATTATGTGATATTTATACGATTTTTAGCTTAGAAAAGCGAAGGTATAACAAAGTGAAGTACGATTAGGATTAACAGGAATTTAAGATTGTATTTGGTGAATTTTTTTAAGTAGTAAAGTGGCTTTGCTCCCTCTACTTTCACATAGGCTTTAAAGGAGATTAAACTTGCCATAGAAGCTATGATAGTACCTAAACCACCTACATTTACTCCAAGCAACAAGGCATCAGGATCTTTTACAAATGTAGATAGCATCACTGTTGCTGGAACGTTACTTATGATCTGAGATAAACACAAAGACACAAAGTACTCATAGTGGCCTACAAATTCAAAGCAAAATTCTCTTAATCCTTCAAAATTCGTAATATTGTGCACAAAGATAAATAGCAGTAAAAATAGCGACAAGAGCTTGTAATCAACCTTTGAAAACAAGCTTTTTGAGATAAAAAACACCGCTATCACTACGATACTGCCGACAATATACACATTTAGGACATTCAGCACACACAAAATGCATAACAAGAATAAAGCACTAAAGGCATAAGCTTTTTTCTTGTCTACTGCTGTAATCTTTGATTTGCCAATTTTTAAGCTGTTAGTATCGATATGATGAGTAAACACCATTAACAGGAAAAAGCACACTAAAAAGGTAGGTGCTGTTACTTTAAAAAAGGACAAAATGTCGTAGCTAAAATAAGTATAGATAAAGAGGTTTTGAGGGTTACCAATAGGAGTTAACATACTGCCCATATTAGCTGCAATAGTTTGCAAGCTTACCACTTGGATTAAAAGATCCTTTCTACCTATTAAAATAAAAGCATTGATAGCAAGTGGTACAAAGATGATTAGTGACACATCATTAGTTACTAACATTGAGATAAAGAAATTTATAAAGATAAAAAGTCTAGCTAAACTTCTAGTATTATCAACTAGCGCAAAACACTTTTTATAACAAAAATCTAGGATGCCAATAAGTCTAAAGCCTGCTACCACCAACATTAGACAAGCTAGTAGCAACAGCACCTCAAGATTTAAAGCTTTAACTAAAGCATCTTGATTAAACTCAACTAAAAAGGAGGAGATTAAAGCTAAGATAAAGGCAATACTTAAATCAAGATTGTCTTTACAAAAGGATAATAGGTTAAATTTTTTCAACATACAATTAAAGTAAATGCAAAACTTAAACCTATATTTTAACACTTACTTGTTTATATTCTTAAACTCTACTGCAGAGGATTTTTTAGAAAAGCAAATACCTTAAAGAAGATGTTCTTTACAAAGCAAAATCAAAGTAGTCCTGATAATAATCTTTGTGATCTAGTTGCTCTAAAGTATTTTGCAAGCTTAATAAAGCTTATGCTCAAGAGATTTATAGTAAGCAAACAATTTTAGGCAATCCTCATGATCAACACATAAAAGCTTTTTTGATGATTCATCTTTTTGACGCTCTAAAAACTCATAAAAGACATTGTCTCTAAAGCCAATATTCTCAGTATCAAAGCGATTGCAACCATAGTAAATCTTATCAATATTTGCCCACAAACAAGCACCTAAGCACATAGGACAGGGCTCAGCTGTAGTGTAGAGATTACAACCTTGTAAATCGTGAGATTGAAGCTGCTTACAAGCATCACGAATAGCTACAATTTCACCGTGACTTGTAGGATCATGATCAATAAGCACTCTGTTGTGTCCAACACCTATGATTTTGCCTTTGTTTTCGATGACACAACCAAAAGGTCCACCATGACCTGCTTCAATACCTTTTTTAGCTTCTAAAATAGCCTGTTCCATGAAAATCGATGACATAGTTCACCCATAAAAATATCTTTGATAAAGGAATTATAAGAGATCTTAATAGAGGAAAAATTGAAGTGAGAGAAATTTTAACCTCTAAAGTATTTAGCTTTAGAGGTTAAACGTAAAGAGTTTGCACTCTTCATCTCTCCTGCGGATTTAGGCTCATTGGCCAAGGTTTTATCTGACTACTCTCCATGGCAAGCCATGGAGGTTCTTACCTGATGACATTATACTGTAGACTTACATCATTTTCAGACTTTGGTAATACAGTCTTACTGTCAGAGCAGAGAACTTAACAACCGTGCAGTCTTCTGACCACATCTGCGCTGTTTGAAGGCGCGGGTTGTATTCGAGATAATTCTCAGGAGGCGTACGTCAGTCCCCCTAGTGTTTTTACTAGCTACCTAATCGCTGTTAGCTACTTTAATTTGCACATTATTAAATTTAGATTTAGCTATTTTATTAACTAAATCTAAATTAACAAAATTTATTGATAGTATATAATATTTATTTGTTATTGTAAAATGTTCATTTGTGGCTTTCATCCCCATAGCAAGCTATGGGGCTTTTGCCACTTATCTGTAACCTACTAATCTCTTAACGGACAGATGTGAAAAATCTTTAGCATTTCCCATAAAAAAAAGGCGACAAAATGCCGCCTTTTTTAAAGCTTCAACAAATTACTTGTTTAAAGCTTGTGATACTTGAACTGCGATAGCTACAGTTGCGCCTACCATTGGGTTGTTACCCATGCCTAGGAAGCCCATCATTTCTACGTGAGCAGGAACTGATGATGAACCAGCAAACTGTGCGTCAGAGTGCATACGACCCATAGTATCGGTCATACCGTATGAAGCAGGACCTGCAGCCATGTTATCTGGGTGTAAGGTACGACCAGTACCACCACCAGAAGCTACTGAGAAGTACTTCTTACCTTGCTCGATGCATTCTTTCTTATAGGTACCAGCAACTGGGTGTTGGAAACGAGTTGGGTTAGTTGAGTTACCAGTGATAGATACGTCAACACCCTCGTGATGCATAATAGCTACGCCTTCACGAACATCGTCAGCACCGAAGCAACGTACGTTTGCACGCTCTGTATCTGAGTACTTAACTTCACGAACAATCTTTAACTCTGAAGTGTAGTAATCAAATTGAGTTTGTACATAAGTAAAGCCGTTGATACGAGAAATGATCTGTGCAGCGTCCTTACCTAAACCATTTAAGATAACACGTAATGGAGTCTTACGTGCCTTGTTAGCATTACGTACGATACCGATAGCGCCTTCAGCAGCAGCGAATGACTCGTGACCTGCTAAGAAGCAGAAGCACTTGGTCTCATCGCGTAGTAACATACCGCCTAAGTTACCGTGGCCTAGACCTACTTTACGATCCTCAGCAACTGAGCCTGGGATACAGAAAGCTTGTAGACCAATACCGATAGCTTCAGCTGCATCAGCTGCAACCTTGCAACCTTTCTTTAAAGCGATAGCTGCGCCAACAGTGTATGCCCAGCTTGCGTTTTCAAAAGCGATACCTTGAATATCTTTAACAGTCTGGTATGGATCTAAACCATATTGAGCACAGATGTCCTTACACTCTTCAACAGACTTGATACCGTATTGTGCTAATACGCCATTGATTTTATCAATACGACGCTCATAACTTTCAAATAATGCCATCTTTTAGTACCTCATTATTCCTTTCTTGGGTCGATATATTTAGCGGCATTATCCCACTGACCATAGTGGCCGCGGATCTTCTCAATTGCTTCTTTACCAGATAATTCTGGGTGAGCCTTTAATAGATCCATTAACTTGCCAAGATTTACGAATTCATAACCAACGATTTCGTTATCTTTGTTTAAAGCTACACGAGTAACGTAACCTTCAGTCATTTCTAGGTAACGTGGACCCTTTTCCTTAGTAGCAAACATAGTACCAACTTGAGAACGTAGGTTCTTACCTAAATCTTCAAGTGAAGCACCGATTGGTAAACCGCCCTCTGAGAAAGCAGTCTGAGTACGGCCGTAAACGATTTGTAAGAATAGCTCGCGGTATGCAGTGTTGATAGCATCGCAAACTAAGTCTGTGTTTAAGCCTTCTAATAGAGTCTTACCGATTAGGATCTCAGAAGCCATAGCAGCTGAGTGGGTCATACCTGAACAACCGATGGTCTCAACTAAAGCTTCTTGAATGATGCCGTCTTTAACGTTTAAGGTCATCTTGCAAGCGCCCTGTTGAGGAGCACACCAACCCACACCGTGAGTTAAACCGCTGATATCTTTGATTTCTTTAGCCTGAACCCACTTACCCTCTTCAGGTATTGGAGCAGGACCATGATATGCACCCTTAGTAACTGGGCACATGTTCTCTACTTCTTTAGAATAGATCATTGTGGTACCTAAATTTGAAATTTGATCGATAAATTAAGTTGTATTTCTAGCCATAGCTAAAATCACAAAGATTATAATACAAGCAAGTCCATTTTTCCAAAACTGACAGCAAAAAATCTAGAAACTTAGTCTCAAATCTAAAATTTAAGACAAATTATTTCTCATAGAAAAAGGCTTATATATAGGAATTTGCTACTAAACTTTTGTTTAAAGTAGTTTGCACCTTATGTGATCAAAACTGCCTATTTTATTATTCACATGAGAAAAACAAGCTTTTTACAGCTATTTAACATATAATTTGCTAAAAATTTTCAATTAGTAACTCTCAAGGAAGTTCCATGTTAGAAACTCAAAACCCAAGAGCACCACTTGCTCAAACCTTAAATAAGGTTCCATTCATTCTTCAAATCGTCATCGGTTTGTTACTAGGTATTTTCGCAGCTTATGTTTATCCTGATGACAAGACTGTAATTCCTACACTAGGTACCCTTTTTGTTAAAGCTCTAAAAGCTGTAGCACCTATCCTAGTGTTCGTACTTGTAGCATCTGCTATTGCAAAGCATCAAGCAGGTCAAAAGAACAATATGAAGCCAATCATTACCTTATACTTTGTAGGTATGGTTGTTGCAGGCACTTTAGCTTTAGTAATGAGCTATGCTTTCCCAAGCACCTTCTCAGAGCTTGCAGCTAACGCTAACGTATCTGCACCATCTGGCATCATCGAAGTTTTAGTAAACTTTGTAAACAATGCAGTTGAAAACCCTGTATCTGCTTTTATCAACGGTAACTATGTAGCTATTCTTGTTTGGTCTATCGCTTTAGGTTTAATGTTCCGTGTAGCTCACGACAATACTAAGCGCGTATTAGACGATTTAGCAACTTCAGTATCAGGCGTAATCAGAATGGTTATTCGTTGCGCACCTATTGGTGTTTTTGGCTTAGTTTACTCATCTTGCACTCAAGAAGGTGGCTTTGCAAACTTACTAAATTACGTACACGTAATTTGTGTTTTAGTTGCTACCATGTTAATCATTGCTTTTGTAGTAAATCCAATCCTAGTTGCTATTGTAGCTAGAGAAAATCCATTCCCATTAGTATTAAAGTGCTTAGCAAAGTCAGGTACTACAGCTTTCTTTACAAGATCATCTGCTGCAAACCTACCTGTAAACCTAGCTTTATGTGAAGAAATGAAATTAGATAAGACTACTTACTCTATTTCTATCCCATTAGGCTGCACTATCAATATGTCAGGTGCTGGTGTAACCATCGTGATTATGACTATGGCTGCAGCTCACACCTTAGGTATTAACATTGACTTCCCATCTGCTTTCTTAATGTGTATTGCTTCAGTACTATGTGCTTGTGGATCTTCAGGTGTAGCAGGTGGCTCTTTAATGTTAATTCCTCTAGCTTGCTCTATCTTTGGTATTCCAAATGATATCGCAATGCAAGTTGTAGGTATTGGCTTTATCATCGGTGTAATCCAAGATTCAACAGAAACTGCTCTAAACAGCTCTACAGACGTGATCTTCACTGCAGCAGCTTGCAAAAGAGCTCAAAGATTACAAGAACAAAATAAAGCTTAGTAAACTTTCATTTTACTAAAAATTTCAAGGGGGGCTGATCGCTAGATCAGCCTTTTTTTGCATTTTTAAATCCTTATATTTCAATAACTTAATTTTTTACTTTTCCTTATCTCTCCCTTTTTGCCACTTAACTTTAGGGTTTTCAAAATTCGGGTGTTTAATATGCTGCGAGGAAAATTACGATGCAGAATATTGAACAGCAACAATTAAATCAGACTATCAATAAGCTAAGTCTTTGCTTAGGCGATGAAATTGTAAGCTTGCTCTTAGAGGGGCAGGTAGATGAGATCATGCTTAATGCAGATGGCAAATTATTTTCAAAACACTCTGATGGTAGTAATTGCTGTTATGGAGAGCTTGCTTTAGAGAAAGCTCAACTTGCAGTGAGAACCTTAGTTTCCCTACAAGGGGGCAATATCAACGATAAGAAACCTATTATCGATGGTCAAATAGCTTGTTTTAATACTCGCTTTTGTGCCCTATTGCCACCTTTAGTGAAAACACCAAGTTTCTGTTTAAGACTCATGCACTCTTCCTTTTTCGATATGCAAAAGCTTATCTCTTGTAACTTTTTAACTCAAAGACAAGCCAAGCTTATCGACAATTTAATCAAAGAAAAACAAAACCTTCTAATTTGTGGGCAAACCTCTTGTGGCAAAACCACCTTTATCAATGCGCTATTAAATCGCATTGGTCAATTAGAGCCTAACTCTAGAATTGTCTGCATTGAGGATACCCCAGAGCTACAACTTCAAAACGACAATTGCCTAAACCTCTACACCAATGAGCACACTACTTTAAGTGATTTAGTAAAGGCTACCTTAAGACTTAGTCCTGACAGGATTGTCGTAGGTGAGGTTAGAGGTCATGAGACCTTAGACATGGTAGATGCTATGTCTACAGGTCATAAAGGAACTCTCTGTTCCATCCACGCAGGCTCAGTGGAGCAATGTATGCAACGCTTAAGATTGCTAATTAGCAGAAATGCTCATGCTCCAAAACAAATTGAAGAGTTGATTAGTTTGGCTATTGACTACCTTGTGATCTTAAAAAGAGATCCTCTAAGGCACATTGCAGCCATTGCCAAACTTGAAGGTTTTAAAAATCAACAATATCAATTTAGCTATCTTTAAGGAACTGCTATGAATAAATCATTATTTTCAATAACTTTAGGTCTATTACTATTAGTGTTTGCTCCTACTATCTTTGCTGCGGACACTAACACAAACTCCCTACCTTATGAGGATTGGCTTAAAACCATTCAAAAATCCTTAACGGGACCTGTAGCCTTTTCTGTATCACTAATTGGCATGGTCTCAGCGGGGGCTAGTTTAATTTTCATGGGTGGTGAAATGGGTAAATTCATGCGCACTATGATTTATCTTGCTCTAGTCATGACTTTATTAGTGGGTGCTAACAATCTTATGACCTCTCTATTTAATGGTGCAGTAATCGATAAAGTTGAAAAGCCTTTAAGTCATGAGAAGCTTGATAAACAAAAGGTTATCTATGATGAGCTTAAGGTAAGTTCTTTAGAGCACAAACTTGAGAAAATAGTGCTTTTAAATACTAAAAAGCCTACAGAGTATTGCTAATGAGCACTCAGCACAAAGTAAATCATTCTCTACTACGCCCTCAGACATTTTTAGGGTGTGATAGAGAACTTTGTATGTGTCTTTGCTTAATCTGCATAAGCTTAGGGATCTTTAAATTTAGCATAGCGATGATTATCTTTTTGGCCATTATCTTTGTAGCAAGTTTTATGTTGCTTATGAAAATGGCAAAAGAAGATCTGCTCTTGCGTAAAGTGATTTTAAAAAGCTTTAAGTACAAGAAAAACTACGCAGCCAAAGCTTTTAGGTACTCAAAAATTCATAAACGTTACAAATAAGATGATACAACTATTGCAATACTTGCTATATGCAGCAAGTTTAAGTTGCCTTTTTATGGCTTTCACCGTGATATTTGCTTATTTTAAGCCAATGAAAAGAGCTAATTTAGGCTACAGTTTTACTGATCTATTAGATTATGGATATCTGTTAGAACACAACACTATCCTGCTTAAAAACGGCTTTTTAATGAAGATCTATAAGTTAGAGCCTAAATGCCACCGTTTTTTACCTGATAGTGATCAAAGCCATCAGCATGACATTATCGCAAGAGCCATAAATGATCTTGATGGTCAATTTATGCTAAACGTAGATATCATAAGAAAAAAAGCAAAACCTTGTGATAAAGAAACTAGCTATTTTGGTCCAAAAATCTTTTCTTTGTTATTTTCAAAAAGAAATGAATTGCATCAGGGCTGTTTTACTAATGAATATTACTTATCGATTACTAAAACCGATGAGCGTTATTCTTTAGTTGATAAGCACCATAAGTATGAGACAGTCTTTTCTGACTTTCAAAAGCAAACTAGCAATTTCGTATCTAAATTAAGTAGCGTGCTTAATCTACAAGAATGCACTTTTTGCAAAAATCTGCCATATATAAGCCATGAAGCGGTAAATTTCTTATACCAAGCCGTCAACTTTGAAGCTATAAAATTAAGTTTACCAAAATGTGAATTTACCTTAGATGAGCTATTGTCTTGCCACGACTTTGTGCATAGTTATCCATCAAAATTAGACGATAAATATATTTGCTCTATTGCCATCAATGGTTTTCCTTATGATTCTTACTTTGGCATGCTCAATGAGCTTAATAAGTTAAATTTTAACTATCGATTCTCTACCCGCTTTGTAAGTTTTAATAGTTTCAAATCTAACTTATTATTAGAGCGCAAGCGTCGTTTATGGGTACAAAAAAGGCGTGGCTTTTTAAATCAATTACTAGATAAAACTCCTCGTGAGGATGAAATCAATGAGGATGCGCAAGATCAGTTAATAGATCTTAAAGATGCTAAGCGTAATTTAGCTCAAAATAAGAGTAGCTATGGCTCTTATACGGCGCAAATTCTGATGCTAGGTAAAGATCTTGAGGAGCTTAATAAGGATGCTCAAAAAGTCATTAAAAGTCTTTCAACTTTAGGCTTTACAGGTCATCTTGAAACTTATAATACGACTGAAGCTTATTTAGGCTCTTTACCTGGTCACACCCTTGAGAATGTAAGACGCCATACTATCTCCAATGTTGTCTTATCTGATCTCTTACCTATTGGCGGTAGCTTTACAGGAGAGCTTTACTCTCCAAATAAAAGATATGGGGACAAAGCCCCATATCTTATGGCAGTTACTAACGATGAGAATCGTATGTCCTATCTTAACTTGCATGTACAAGATTTAGCTAACTGCTTTGTAGTAGGACCTACAGGTGCTGGTAAATCTGTTCTTTTAGGAAGCTTAATTATAAGTTTATTGCGCTATAAAGGACTTAAAGTCTACGCTTTTGAAAAAGGTTACTCCTTTTATGCACTTACTAAAGCAGCTTTAGGACATCACTATGTATTGCGCAATAACGACCAATTACAATTATGTCCCCTGCACGATTTGAGTACTGAAGCTTTAAGAAATCGAGCTGTAAATTATGTGATGTTTTTGTTAGAGCTATCTGGTATTGAGAATTTAGCAAAAGTAAAAGAAGAGGTTACTAATGCCATTGAGAATATCTATAAAGCTAAACTTGGCACTAACACTACCGCTACTTTAACTGATGTAAAACAATACCTTTGCAATAGTGAAATTACCGACTATTTAGACTGTTTTTTATCAAACTCCCATCAGAGGCATATCCTTGATGGAGAGCATAATCCAAATTTAGAAGCCCCTATCAATACTTTTGAATTAGGAGAATTCTTATCCTCAAATAAACAGGATGTACAAGCAGTTTTGGCTTGTTTATTTATGTTAATTGAGGATGCTGTAGTTAAAAATGAAGCTACCGCCATCGTCATTGATGAGGCTTGGTTAATGCTCTCACATGACAAATTCTCCAAAAAGATCTTAGAGTGGCTAAAAACTTTTAGAAAATACAATGTAACCATTATTCTAGCTACTCAATCTATAGGTGATCTTTGCCAGAATGAGAGTTTCTCTTTGTTCTTAGACACGATTAAAACTAGGATCTTTTTACCAAATCCTGATGCTAATAACGAGATCTTAACGCCTATCTATAAAAAGCTTTCTCTAAACGACAAGCAAATTCTAAGTATCAGCAAAGCTACACCTAAAAAAGATCTCTTTTTACACAAAGACGGTAAATTTATGCCTTTTAACTTACTTTTAAGCAAGGAGGAATTAGCGCTGTTATCTTTATCAGAAAAGGATAAAAAACGCGTAGATAAGCTTTATAAAACTCATCAAGATGCTTTTGTATGGAGCCTGTAAATGAAAAACAATAGTTACGATTATAAAAAATTTAAAGATGAAATTAGAGCTACTAAAAATACCTTAGCCTTTGCTAATGCTTTAGGCTACGTAGGTTTTGCCTTAGGCTTTATAAGCTTAATAGGATATCTAGCTGCCGATACAAAAAACAAGTTTATCCCCTATCTTGTGACTGTAGATAAACAAGGCTCTATCTTAAGCGTAGGTAAGGTACAAGAGCAAAGAGTTATTCCCTCTCAAGTTGTAAGTGCCTATTTGTGTGACTTTATTGAAACCCTACACACTAAAACCACCGATAGTGCTTTACAGCTTGAGCTTATCAACAAAGTATATGCTGCTATTGCCTTAAATTCTAATGCGCAAAAAGTAGTAGATGAGCATTACCAGCAAAAGAACTACCTAAAACAAGATCTAGTAAGTGAACAAGCTTTTGTAGATAGCATTGTGGGTATTACCAATGAGAGTGTGCAAATTGAGTTTTTTATAAAAACTATTAAGAGCAATGAGGAGATTGTAAAGGATTACTACACTGCTTTAATTAGCTACAAAATTGATACTCCAAATTACACTCAATTAGAGCTTTTAAGGTTAAATCCCATTGGTTTGTTTATCTATGATCTTAACATCAGTAAAAAAATGCAAAGGCTTGAGGCTTAAGATGAGACACAATAATTTAACCATGGAAAAAGCTTTTGTAAGCTTAACTTTAGTATTTGTCTTATCTACAAGCTTTACTTATACAGTTAAAGCCAATGATTTTGACGATAACTATGAATACGACTATGAGCTTTATAACTCCTTATCTGAGCTTGAGCAAAAAGACAAAAAAGTACTAGAAAAACTCAATGCTCTAGATAAAAGGAGTATGTCTGGGAATGTCTTTCAAGCAGGAGTAGTGCAATTTACTTATGGCACTTCAATTCCTACTATCGTGTGTGCCGTCCTTGAAATTACTGATATCAGTTTAGAAAAAGGCGAAAGAATTTTATCGGTGCAAATTGGTGATGGCGCTAGATGGTCAATTGAAAGTGCCATCTCAGGAAGTTATGAAAATAGCGTAGAGCACATCATTGTAAAACCTTTAGATATAGCTTTAAAAACAAGCTTACTTATTGCTACCGACAGAAGAACTTATCATTTACGCTTAAAGTCCTCAAAGGCAGACTTTATGCCTGCGGTGAAATTCTATTATCCAAATCACCCCCTTGAAAGTACTAATAGCTTTGAGCTTTTAAAAAGACAAAGGCAAGAGCCTTCTTCAATGCAATATGCAAACTATGATAGAAAACCTAATCAAGAGGCTTTACAGAAGGTAAGTTTCAATCAAAACAGCAAAGGTAAAGCTTCTAAAAAAGCAAATCGTCAGTATATCTTTAACCTAAAAGGCGACAGAAAAGTTGTACCTATCAATGCATATACTGATGGACAAAAAACCTACATTCAAATGGCAAAAAATAGCAAAGCTGATTTCATGCCAAACCTATCTTTAGTCACTCAAAAAAGTGGCTTGTTTTCAAAAGAACAATTAAGCCAGGTAAATTACCGCATTATTGCTAACACTTACGTTGTTGACGGCATTTATGATCACTTGACCTTAACCTTAAATGCAGAAGGTAAAACTTATCGCGCTGACATTATTAAAAGAGCTTAAAAATGGCATTAGAAAAATTTAAAGTAAAAGGTTCACCTTTAAAGTATAAATTTTTATCCTCGGCAATTGGTGCTGGTTTTATAACCCTAATTGTGGTGGTTGCAAACTTAGACTATCTTTCACAGACAGAGGATCACAGCGAAAAAGCTCAAAAGGTTGATAACACCAAAAAAGTCATTGAGCTTAAAGGACAGCTTGAACATGCTAAAAATGTAGGCATTAACCTTGTAAATCAAGAATACAGCCAAAATAGCGCAAGTAAAGCTGCTCCTATAAGCGTAAAACAAGACGTGAGTACTCATTTTAATGACGATAAGACTTTTGAGCCTTTAAAAAAGAGCGAGAGTTTTACCCTTGACAACGAAGAAGATCATCTAAAGTCTTATATTGCCTATAAGGAAGCTAATAAATTACTTGATAGAAATTTCTCTTATGAAAAAAAAGAGCAAAAGCCTTCTTACGAAGATACAAGTCCTAATTCTTTAGTAGAGGAAGTACCATCTATCATCACTAGCAATGCTAAAGCGTATAAGAGAAAAGCTTTTCAAGATGCTCTAAAAGCTAAAACTAAAGTAAATCTTTCTACAGTTGAAAATGCTCATAGCAAACTATCCAAAGTAAATTCTTCTGATACTAAGGCTTTAGGTAAAGATAACCATCAATATAACCCCATGAAGGCATATCAGATCTTTGAAAATGACGATTATGAGCTTGATAATAGCGTGCAAAATCCAAAGACACCTTTTGCACTCATGCAAGGCTCTGTTATCGCTGCTACGCTTACTACAGGGATTAACTCTCACTTACCAGGACAAGTAGTAGCTATAGTCTCTCAAAATGTTTATGACAGCATCAAGGGGGAATATTTACTTGTACCAAGAGGCTCTAAACTTATAGGTCAATATGACTCTCGCTACGCTTTTGGTACTGAGAGATTATTCATAGGCTTTAATCGCTTAATCTTCCCAAATGGTCAATCTTTAAATATTGGTGCGATGCCAGGACAGTCAACTGACGGTTACTCAGGTTTTGATGCAGATGTGCAAACTCACTACTTCAAAGCCATTATGAGTAGTTTATTTTTGTCTACGATTCAAACTCAAAATGACGTAGTAAACGATCACTATGACAGTAATGACGATAAAACCGCAGCTGATCACTTTAGTAAAAACTTTTCAAATCAGAATTCCTCTGCCCTACCAAGAGTTATTCAAGCAGGTAACAATGTTGCTAGCACTTTGACGGTAAAAAGTGGTTACAACTTTTCTATTGCTATTACTAAAGATATCTTTTTTAAAGCCCCTTACGGAGAAAGTACTCGTGAATACTACATTAAGTAAACTTTTATTTTTACTCCTAGCTTTTGCTTGCACTTTGCCTGCAAACGCCTTGGTTTCAGGTATTGTAGCTAATAAGGTAACTTCAAGTGGTAGCAATAATGCTATGGCAGCTACCTTAAATAAAACCTATGCGCTACTTAAAAAGTGGTCAGATCACAACTTAGACAATGAAGCTCAATTACGAAGTTTTGCTAAAAAAGAGCATGCAAGAGTTGAGGACAATACTACTTTTGAGCACAAATATGCTTGGAACAAAGTAAAGGAATTAAATAGAAACTCCTTGATGCTACTTGAGGCAAGCTACGCTTTTGCAAAACAAACCCAAACTGCTAGTGACTATCAAGCCTCCGCCATTCGCTCTAAAGCCTTTGAAGAGTGTTTAAAGGAGGAGGATTGTAACTTTAAAAAGCTTAACGCCCTTATGGATAAGGAGGCTTTAGAGTTATCTTTTTTCACCTCTGAAAATGCGCTTAAAACGCAACAAACTCTTTTAGATAATATCGATAAACTTGAAGAGTTTTCTAATAACTCTAAAGACTCTAAAGGTCTAAACTCTAGTATTGATGCCCTCTCAAAGATAAACTCAGCTCAAGCTAGTGCTTTAGTAACTTTAACTAGTCAAATCTCAAACTTAAATAAACTCACTGCTGATACTTATCAAAATGAGATCAATGAAAAGCAACTAGCGCAAAAATCTGACGAGTTGTTTTTTGCCTCAAATAACGAAGTTAAATCCCCGCATCTAGATTTAGAGGTTAAATTAACTCAATGATAAAAAAATTCTCTCTTATATTGATACTACTTAGTCTATCCACTTTAGCTTATGCTCAAGTAGATTATCAAAACTTAAATCCTAACGGTTTAATCAATAGTTTAATCTCAAACTTTATTGAGGAGATTAAACTCGTTTCAAAACCAATTAAGCAAGCTTCAAAAAATCTCTTTTGGATCTTAGTGCCTATCAGTATTTTTCTAAACGGCTTTAAGTGCATCTTTGCAGAAGGTAATATCCAAACCTTCTTTTACGCTTTAGTGAAAATTATTTTGGTAATTGGGATCTACCTATTTTTACTTGATAATGGAGTGGAGATTGCGCAGGCTATCATCTACTCTTTTGTACAAGTTATCAACTATGAAAATTATGGACCATCAGAGTTTTTAGATTTTACCTTTAATATCTCAAGTTACCTCTATAAATGTATCTCTGACTCTTATTTTGATGGCTTAAACGCCCTTTACATCAAGTTTTTAATAGGTATTTTCACCATTATATTATTCTTATGTGTCCTGGTATTTGCAATTATCTACTTAAAGGCTCACGTGTTGTGTATCATCGGTGTCTTTGTGCTAGGTTTTGGTGCTTATGAAGCTACAAGACAATATGCAACTAATTATCTTCGTAAGGTAATTAGCATCTCCCTTGAACTTCTAACCATTATTGTGCTGATAAATGCAGGTTGTAAAATTCTTTTGAATATCGAAAAGTCGATTAAAAAGTACCAAGATTTAGGTAGCACACTAACCTCACATGAGTGTTATGCCTTAATTTTCAGTGCTCTATTTATGCTCGTACTAACCATTTCTATGCCCAAAATGGTAGGCTCACTAGTATTTGAAAGTAATGATAAGTCAGGACTAAATAAGTATTCTCCGATTAAAAAAATTGCAAAATAGCCTATGATTTTAAATGTCATTTAAAGCTACTTGCGATTATAATGATTACAGAAAATGGTGAGGAGATCATATGAGGACGACTTTAAAAGTCACTTGTTTAATGGAAAGTTCTGTAGATGGCAGGCTTGATGAATCAAGATGGTCTCTTCTATACGATTGCAAAGGCGAAGGAGATCCTGACGTTTACTATGAAACTAAGTGTCAAATCTCACCTGAAATATCGCTTTTAGGTAAAGGTACTGTTTTAAAACATCATTGCAATAAGGAATTTAAAGCTGATACTTTTACCGCCATTAGAAGTGCAAAGCCATTTTTAGGCATTAGAAAACATGCTCAATTGACGGCAGTTTTTGATGCTAAAGGCACTATTGCTTATGAAAACAATACTATCTTTGGAACTACTCTTTTAGTTATCTTAGGTCAAAAGACCACCAGTGAAGAATACCTAGATTTTTTGCGTTCTAAAGAGATCTCCTATACTTTTGCAGGAGACGATGGTCATGACATCAAGCAAGCCTTAAAGAGCATCTACCAGGATTTTGGTATTAAGAATGTACTTTTGTGTGGCGGTGGCATCTTAAATGGTGCATTTTTAAAGCAAGGCTTGATTGATGAGCTATATCTGGTGCTCTACCCTGGTATCGATGGTTTATCAGGGGTTAACTCTATTTTTGAGTACCAAGGAAAAAAGGATGAATTGCCAGCTTTAGGTCAATCTTTAGAATTACTTTCCTGCGAGGTAAAAAGAGCTGGCGTTGTAGTTTTACATTACAGATTTCACTTTTATTCTCCAAATAGTGCTTGAAAAACAAACAATTTTTAGTAAAATAAACGGCATTGTCACGGTGAGATGTCTGAGTGGCTGAAAGAGCACGCCTGGAAAGCGTGTATACGTTAACGCGTATCAGGGGTTCGAATCCCCTTCTCACCGCCATCTAAGTCTTAGTCTTTAGACAAATCTGTGTCAGCCAAAATCCCCACTGAATTAACTCTGAATGAATCGTCATTGTTTTCAGATTCATCTTATAGAATTTAATTAAAATCTATAAGTATCCTTACTTATGATTATGTTAATGTTCTATAATTCTCAGTAAGGAATTTATGTATATGGAGGTGCAAAAATGCCAATAGTAAACGACAGTATTGACGTTGCAGCTTACGTTACAAAAGAATGTGCACAGAAGAACTTTTTTGTAAACTTAACTAAAATTTAAAAACTAGTTTTTTGTGTTTATGGAGCTGTATTAGCTACCTCAGGTGAAAGGATTTGCAAGGATCACCCAAAAGCATGGCCTCATGGTCCTGTATTTCCAAGAATTTATAAATATACTAAACGTCACGCTGATGGTATTGTTGAAGCTTTAATGTCTCATGAAGAAAATTTAACATCTATACTTAATGAACGCCAAAAAAAAATTATAGATACTACACTAAATTTTTTTGGAAGATATAATGCAGGAACATTAGTAAATTGGACTCATGATGAAGATGGACCTTGGTTTAAGTCTACAAATGGGGGAAAAGTTTTACAAAAAGAAATTCCTGATAATTTAATTTCTGACTACTTTAAAACTTTAATTAGACCAGTAAATTAACCTTGTTGCTTGCATGAGATAAGTGCTTATCAAAGACAAACTTTTCATGAAATTTTATTTATCCGTACAAAATAGCCTCACAATTTTAAGTGAGGCTTTACATTCAAAATAATACAACTGTAATTTCTACACCAAGCTTATTCCACTAAAACACCGGTACCACCGAAAGAAATCCACTCATCGATGTTCTTTTTATAATCGTCATAGAGAACTTCACCTTTTTTAGCGTAGAGCTTCTTCTCTTTTGAGCCGTTGGTAATGATAACGTTACTGCGGTGAACACCAAGTCTTTCCATGTAAGCAAGCTTATTCTCTCTTAAAGTGCTCATGATGACATCAAGATCTTCTGCTTTACAATACTTAAGTAAGGTTTTAGTGCTAGGAATTGCAGATAAAATTCTAAAGTCTTCAAAATCTGTTAATAAGTGGCGGTTGCGCTCAATTAAAGGAGGATCTTTGTAGCACTCTTGATAGTACTTAACAATAGTAGCTTCGATACTTGGACCTGACAAATCGTCAGTTTTAGTTGCAACCCAAGCACGAAAATCGTCAATAGTGCCGTCCATATCAATATAAATCATAAATTTTCCTAATTGTTTTAGATAAATTAAAGAATTCCGTCACAGGAAGTGCCGATTAAAGAACAAGCAGCATTAAATACATCGTTGAAGTTGTGGGTAAAGTTACTCATAAATGCATTTAAGGAAAGATATAAAACCACTAAACCTATAATCATGGTAATGGCAAAGCCTAAGGAGAAAACGTTTAGCTGAGGGGCTGCTTTGGTCATAACACCTAAGGTAAAGTTTACCACAAGCATGGTACAAATTGCACTAATTGCCATGGCTAAACCTGCTTTAAACATACTACCTGAAAAGTAGATGATCTCCTGCAATCCATGAAGGGGTAAAAATTCACCGATAGGCAAGGTAGTAAAAGATTCTAAAAGCAATCTAAAAAAGATCAAATGCCCATCTAAGCCAAAGAAGACTAAGGTACACAAAACCGTAAAGAACTGACCTACTACAGGGGAATTAGTTCCAGATACAGGATCAACTAAGGAAGCAAAGCCTAAACCTGTCTGCATAGCCACAGCTTGACCTGCGATGATAAAAGCCTGTGAGATAAAAACAGTAGTAAGACCTAGAGCAACACCAATTAAAGATTCTTTAATGGTTATTAAAATACCTATGGTGGTAAAAGGGTTAGCATCAGGCGCAAGATTTGGAATTGATGGCAACATACATACAGTAATTGCCAAACACATTAAGGCTCTAGCCATAGTAGGAAAGGAATTTCCAGACACAGCAAACATGGTAGCTAGAAATCCACTAATACGGCACAAAGGCCATACTAGCTGAGCTACAGCAGCTAAGGAAATTGTTTCAATACTGTTGTCCATCAGCCAATAACTTGAGGAATAAGATCAACTATGTTTTTAAAAAATCCCATGAGTTTTTCAAGTCCCCAATGAGATCCCACCATTAGTGCACCCACGGTCACTAACAGTCTTGGTAAAAAGGATAAAGTCTGCTCGTTAATAGAGGTTGCAGCCTGGAAAATAGAGACACATAAACCTACACACAAGGAAGGCAAAATACTTGCACTTACAAGTAAAGCCACCAAACCTAAGGCTTCTCTTACGATATCGACAAATACTTCTACTTCCATATTTAAGTACCTGCAACACCAATACCGAAACTTGACATTAACGTTCCCATAATCAAGGTCCAACCATCAACTAATACAAACAGCATCAGTTTAAAAGGAAGGGATACAATCATAGGCGATAACATCATCATACCCATAGCCATTAAGATAGAAGCTACCACCAAGTCGATGATTAAGAACGGTAAGAACAGCATAAAGCCAATTTGGAACGCAGTCTTAAGCTCACTTACGATAAAAGCTGGAATAACCACACGCATTGGCACGTCTTCGATTTTATCAATCTTAATGTTGGCAAACTCACTAAAGGCGTTTAAATCAGACATACGAGTTTGATTTAACATGAACTTGTGTAATGGTTTTTGAGCAATTTCAAAAGCTTCACGGGCTTGAATTTTCTCTTGCACATAAGGCTCAATGGCTTGAGTGTAGATATCGTCAAACACAGGAGTCATGATAAAGATAGTTAAGAATAAGGCAATACCAATCACAACTTGATTAGATGGTGAGGTTTGCAAACCGATAGCTTGACGCAAGATGGCTAGCACGATGACGATTCTAGTAAAGGAGGTCATCATCACTAGAATTGATGGTATAAAGGACAATAAAGTCATCAGCATTACTACTTGTAAAGACAAGGAGTAATCTTGAGTGCCATCAGGATTGGTTTTAACAGTAAAAGCTGAAATATCTAAACTGTTATCTGCAAAAGCTTGTGGGGTAAAAAAGAGCAAAAGACCTGTAGCTATAGTAAGCAAGGTACTAATAGCAAAAGTCTTTTTTAAAGATCCTAATTTAGCTAAGATATTCTTAGTATTAGCAAAATATTCTTGCTTTTCAATCGCTTGTTTTATGATCATAAGCTTTAGGCTCTTGATGTTCAGCTAAGCACTCAGAAAACTTGTCATGAGAGTCCTTAACTTCAGTTAGATAGTTGATATTGTTTGGGGTTACCCCAAGTAATATTTTTCTCTCCCCTGCCTTTACCATCACTACTCTTTGCTTTGGACCAACATAAAGCTGATCAACTATAGCTAAGGTAGCAGTTTTGCCTTTGACAAATTTAATTTTCTTTAAGAAGAAGGCTAGAACAAAGATACAAGCTACCACTACTATGGTGGATATCAACCATAGTAGGATATCTTTAAGGGAGGTTATAGGTCTTGTAGCAACATTTTCTTGAGCACATACCGCTGAAGAAAACATTAAAGCTGTATAAAAAAACAGATGTTTTAACATTATTGTAATTTTTTAATACGCTCAACTTGGCTGATTACATCAGTTAGACGAATACCAAATTTGTCATTAACTACAACAACTTCACCGTGAGCAATTAAAGTACCATTAACTAACACATCTAATGGCTCACCAGCTAAACGCTCAAGCTCAATTACAGAGCCTTGGTTTAACTGTAATAAATTACGAATAGAAATCTTAGCGTGACCTACTTCCATGGTGATGGTTACAGGAATATCTAAGATAGAATCTAGCTTTTTACGCTCTTCAACTGAAAGTGGACCTTTATTAGTAGTGCTATCCTCGTCAAACTCTTCAATAGGAGGTTGAGAAGCTTCACCTTCAGCTTGAGCACCTAAAGCTGCAGCCCATTCGTCGGCTAATTTTTGATCATCTGACATAATGTACACCTACTAATCATCATCAAATTCTTCAAGCTCATCCTCATCATTAACAGTAATACTGTTACCTTTAATGAAGCTGAGATCATTTTTAACACTCTTAGGTCTTTCAAGTACCTCAGAGATTTTTACGGCTAATTTGTCTTTAGTTCGTCCAAGTTTTCCATGATAACTTGGCAAATCTTCAACTGAAACTAATAAGTTTTCAGGGATATCAACGTTTAAGATATCACCCACCTGGAAGTTTAAAATATCCCTTAAGGATACGGTGGTATCTAATAACTTAACACCAACATCCACATTTACATCCATCACCTCTTCGCGCAAGGCTTTATTCCAACGTACGTCGGTATCGCCTTTATCAGATTGCACACCTGCATCTAACAATTCACGAATAGGCTCAATCATTGAATATGGGAAGCAGATATGTAAATTACCGCCACCACCATCTAGATCGATATGGAATTTATTTACTACTAACACCTCAGATGGACTTACGATATTAGCCATTGAAGGGTTAACTTCAGAATCTAAGTATTCAAACTCAGCATCCATTACAGGTGCCCAAGCTTCTTTGTAATCGGCAAAGATCATCTTTAGAAGCTTTTGAATAATACGTCTTTCAGTTGGGGTAAACTCACGACCTTCAATCTTAGTTCTAAAACGACCTTCACCACCGAAGAAGTTTTCCACTAAGATAAAGACTAAGCTTGCCTCTAAGGTAATTAGAGCAGTACCTTTTAAAGGACGGAATCTAACCATGTTCAAGGAAGTTGGTAAGAATAGAGTTTGCACATACTCACCAAACTTCATCATATTTACACCAGTCCAGGTTACCTCAGCAGTGTGGCGCATCATGTTAAACAAACTGATACGCATGTGACGAGCAAAACGCTCATCCACAAGCTCTAAGGTAGGCATACGACCACGGACAATACGTTCTTGCGAACCAAAGTCGAAGGATTTTATCCCCGTGGTGTCTTCTGGTAATTCAGGCTCTACATCGTCTGCTCCATGAAGTAGAGCATCAATTTCTTCCTGGCTTAAAAATTCAGTCACAGTGTTGCTCCACTATTGCAATACGAAATTAGTAAAGAGGATCTGATTGATTACAGGAGCTTTAGCTACTTCCGTCATTTTAGCTCTAGTTGCATCTAGTAGTTCTCTTTTAAGTCTTTGTCTACCAGATGGCATCAACAAGCTCTCGTAAGTTTGAGAAGACAACTTATCAAACACTACACTGTTTAACAGTGGTAGATGTTTTTTAGCAAGCTCCTCATTTTGCTCACCAATTACAGATAACACAACTTGGATTTGTCCTGTGTGTAAGCGTTTTTCACTCTTAATTGTAAAGGTAAAAGTTTGCTCAAAAGGAATATAACTTTCCTTTTGTAAAAGGCGTTGTTCTTGCTCTTGTTGTACTTTTTGAGCTGCAATTTCCTCTGCAGATGGACCTAATGGTTCAAAAGGCCAAAGCTCAAATACTTTAGCTGCACCAGCATAGCAACCTATTGCAACTATTAAAGCGATGACGATACCTATAACCAAAAGCAATTTTGCTTTAGATTTTGTTTTAATCTCTTCGTCATTTTCAACTTGTTTATTGTCAGCCATAACCCTCTCCTATTTAATATATTATGGCACACTACAGAAAATAATTATTTGATTTTTTATGCAAAATAACTAATACCATTAGCATTTTGTGAGTTGTTTATATTTTCTAAATCATTTAACTGACTATTTTCTGTCTCTCTCTCACTATTTTCATCTGAAGCAAAGAGTATGCCATTATCAGAGCTCTTTTGTTGAGATGATTCGTGTTGAGGTTGGTGTTGCTCATCGTCTGAGGCATATTGCTCATGATTTGGCTCCCCTTCCTCGTAATCAACTACATCAGTTTGAGCCTCAATAAAGTTTTGTTTTAAAGTCTCCTTTAAGCTATCTAAGGTACTTTCAACTAAAGCTCTAGTACCAGCTTGACTTGCACCGATTGAAATCTTAGCAATTTCATCAGCAGAGGTTAAATCTAAAGTAATTTTCATCTTACCTAAGTTAGTTGGATTTAAATCTAAAACCATACTCTTAAGGTTACGACTTGCCATCTTCATAACTTTTTCAGTTAAAGCTTCAGCGTTTTCCTTTAAATTCTTTGACAAAGTAAGTAAATCAGGAGTTTGATTTAAAGTAGGTTTACTCTCAGTACTTACAGTTTTATTTGCCTGATTTAAACTATTTAAAAAGTTCTGATTAAAAGACTGTTGTGAATTTGAGTTCTCACTAAAAGAGCCATTTTCAAAGGCAGAATTTGAGGAGAAAGCTGTAGCTTGTTTCTCCATTAAAGCTGACTCTAAAGTAGTTTTTGAAGCTACAAGATTGCTATCTACTCTATCAGAACTTGTCATGTTCATACGTGGACTTACATTCATACCAGAGGATACTTGCTTTAACAATTCTAAAGAACGGGCTAATGTATTAGCATTAGCTTTATCTTTAGCATCCATGATGGAATTGATTTGCTCTTTGGTATCTAAATCCTGAAGTTCATCGTCTAATAGCTTTGATAACTTCAAGCTATTTTCAATATTTTCAAAGTCTTTAAAGCCAAAGTCCTCATCTGCACTAATGCTTGTAGTATCAGTGTTTAAGTTTACTTTACCCTCAAGCTCCTTTAATAAGTTACTTACTGAAACTTTGGTATTTAAAAGAGGATCATTAGCAACTGTTAACTTGCCATTAGACAAAGTTGCAAGTTGTTGCTGCAAGTTTAAAAGAGGTTTTGGGCTATCTAAAGCTACACTTTGCTCTTTTAAGAATTTAAAAGTTGCAAAGTCCTGTTCACTTAAAGATGACACATCAACCTTTGCTAAAAACTCTTTTAGTTTATCAGTTGATAAATCTAAAACTTCAGTATCTTGAGCATTAGCAAACTGCTTTAATTGATTTAAAAGCTTAGAATTATTAGAGTTAGAAGCTAACACTAAATCTACTGTGTCGTCTGTTACATTTGCATTGTCTGTATGCTGATTTACCTTTGCCTCTACTACAAGATTGGTTGGTACATAATCAGAGGCTAAATCAAGGTTGTCCTGTGATACTGATAAAAAGTCCTTAGAAGCTGCAGGATCAATTTGCACTTGAAGATCTTCTTGATTGGTATCATTAAGTAAAGCATTAAGATCGTTTAAAGCCAAGCTAAGATCTTCAGTTACTGTAGTTTTGTCTTTATTTTTAGTCTTTTTATCCTCAGGATCTTCATTATCTTTATTGATTGAATTATCTTTACGAAGATCTTCTTTTGCAGCAGTCTTTTTAGTATTACTTTGTTTTACTGCATTTAAACGGTTGTCTTTAGCACTAGCCATTACATTAGATAGATTAGTATGGCTATCACTTTTAGCATTAAGATCTGAAAAAATAACTGCAAAGTCAAAAGCTGCCTTAACATCTGTCTTGACAGTTTTGCCACTTGTGGCAAATTCACTTTGCTTTGTTTGATATGTATTGCCTATATTTTGCATTTCATATCCCCTTAGTATTTATTTAAAAATATTTTCTCTTTATAAATTAGATAGTTAAAATTGCATTTACAGTCTTAACCACTTTTATGTATTTTTTAATGCAATTAAAGTGCCAACATAGTTAAGCTATTTATCGCACTAAACTTCAATGCAATTGCTACGGTCTTTGTCAAAGTCAAATTTGACTTTTCATTAACTTTGCAAAAAATGATCTACACTTAATAAAAACAGAATGTAGATATCATGGGCATTTTAAGAAATACAGTTATCATAGGTGCTATAGGCGTTAAAGCTGTATGCAACGTAGTATCAGGCACCGTAAATACAGCAAAAGATGCATTAGCTTTAACTAATTCCTTAGTTAAAGGCGATTTTAATCAAGCAGGTGCTATTGCAGGTAAGAGAGTTAAAAGTACATGCAATGGCATTGAGCAATCTGTACTAGCAGCAGGTCAGGTTTTAGAGCAATGTGCTGATTGCTTTGAGGATAGAAATAAGCCATTTTTAGATGCTAAAACCTCTCAAAGTCTAGCCACGCTAGCGACTGCTTTTGTAGTAGCAGATGCTGTAGGTGCTGTAGGAGTTGCAACTTTAGGTGATGATGTTGGAGGAGATGCTATTGACTCTGACAATGGATTATTACCAAAAGGCTCAACCGACAGTTTCACTGAAAATGGAGTTTTCACAGGTGATAACTCTGATCTTGAGGAGTTAAAACAGCTAGGAGAAGTTTCAGATACTGATCATATTGACTCAGATGATATTCAAAGAGATTTAAGTGCTCGTAATGAGTTTTTAGCTCAGCATGGCTTTAATAGTGTACCTGAAGGATATGAAGTTCACCACATCGTACCTTTAAGCGAAGGTGGGGCTGATACACCTGAAAATATGATCTTAGTTAAAGAAGATCTTCACGATGAAATTACCGCAGCTCACTCAAAATTTTATGATTGGAGAAAATCTTAATTTTTATCAATTAACGCTCTAGCCTGCTTTGAGCACACTAACTCATCGGTAAGTCTTTGCTCTGCTTTAGCTTCTTTAATGCGACGTTGTAGTTTGTGCTTTTCAAGAAGAGTCTCAATGATTTTGCGTTGCTTTTGCTTTTCAAGATAATTGTCTTTAGCTCTCTGCTCTTGCTGTTGCAATTGCACTAAGCCTGCTTCTTGGCGAAGCTTAATTTTAGACAATTTTTCAATAAATTGTTGGTAGGATAGGTAGGCTTGCATATCTAGAGCTTGTCTTGATTTAGCTTCAAGCTCTCTTTGATAAATACCTTCAAATTGTACTAATTGCTCGATTTGCTTTTGAAAGTTGATAACTGCGTTTTTAGCATCCGTCCAAAGCTCTAGGGCTTTGTCCTCTTCCTTTTTTCGCAAATCTAAAACTAGCAATAAGGCTTTATCATCACTCATATCTAAGCCTATTGTGCTCTTACAGAAGGTCTAATGCTAGCACCTGCGTTGCCATTAGTTGAGCGAAGTGCAACTTGAGCTCCTTGCTTTGGGGCTACAGCTTGATTATTTGCTTGAACTACTTGACCACCTTGTTGCATAGCATTTACTTTTTGCTGTGCATCTTGAATTAAGATCATCGACAATTGCTCTAAGCCTTGCAAAGAAGCTTTATAAGGTACAATGTCTTTCATACCTTGTACAGTGAACTCATCAATATAAGGCTTAATCATAATAGCTTGATCAACCCTAGGATCTGATCCTTTTTGATAAGCGCCGATTTGGATTAACTCACGACTTTGAGTGTATTGAGCCAAACACTGTCTTATGGTTCTTGCCATAACCATATGCTCTTGAGTAACTACAGCCGGCATCACACGGCTTACAGATTTTTCAACATCAATAGCTGGGAAGTGACCAGAGTCTGCAAGCTCACGAGATAAAACAATGTGACCATCTAAGATAGCACGGGCAGAATCTGCAATAGGATCTTGCAAATCGTCACCTTCAACTAACACAGTGAAAAAGGCGGTGATAGAGCCTTGATCTTGACCACCGTTACCGGCTCTTTCAACTAATGCTGGTAACTTTGCAAATACTGATGGAGGGTAACCTTTAGTAGCAGGTGGCTCACCTACAGCTAGCGCAATTTCACGCTGAGCCATGGCATAACGGGTTAGAGAGTCAATCATTAACAGTACGTTATAGCCTTGATCTCTAAAGTACTCTGCAATAGATAAGGTAGTTTCACAACCTTTTAAACGCATTAAAGGGGAAGCATCGGCAGGCGCTGCAACGACGACAGCACGAGATCTGCCCTCCTCTCCTAAAATGTCGTCGATAAACTCTTTTACCTCACGACCACGCTCGCCTATAAGACCTACTACAACAATATCAGCGGTAGTACCACGGGTCATCATACCTAAAAGTACAGACTTACCTACACCAGAGCCTGCAAATAAACCAATTCTCTGACCTTGTCCTATGGTAAGTAAAGCATTGATAGCTTTAACACCTACATCAAGAGGCTCTTTAATAGGACGTCTTGCCATTGGGTTTAATTTTTTAGGATGCCACTTAGTAGAGGTAGTAGCAACTAATGGACCTTTACCATCAATAGGATTT
This sequence comes from uncultured Succinivibrio sp., assembly GCA_902785325.1. Classification (GTDB taxonomy): domain Bacteria; phylum Pseudomonadota; class Gammaproteobacteria; order Enterobacterales; family Succinivibrionaceae; genus Succinivibrio. The sequence goes on from CACZXZ010000004.1 coordinate 34,708, forward strand.
CCAATACCGTCTACTACACGACCTAAAAGGTGTAAACCGTATGGGTAATCCTCTTTTGCTGAAATGGGAGTTACGATATCACCATTTTGAACATCGATAATATCGGTAGTTGGCATTAAATAGGTAGTTGAGCCTGAGAAACCTACAACTTCAGCATCCATAGGACCTGAGGCAGTTTGAATACGACAACGCTGACCTAAAGGCACTTTGATACCTACAGCCTCTAGAGTAAGACCTACTACACGAGTAAGACGACCAGATAAAAGAGGTGTTTGCTCTTCTTCTGGTAAATCTACAGCTTGTAATCTTGAGAGTAGGTTATTCATACATGCCTGTCTTTAATTAAGCGCCACTATTTTTATCAACTGCATTAGCAGGATCTATAGTTTCGATATTTTGATCTTGATTAGGATCTAATGCTACAGCTTCTTCTTGTGAAGCTACTTCTTGAACTTCTTGCTCTTGACTTTGTTGAGCTTGAAGCTTAGCTTGCAAAGAGGCTTGTAAATCCTCCATTGAGGTTACAGACTTCTTCTTTTTTAAAGGAGCATCGTAATCAGGACAACCTTCAATTGGCTCTTTTAAAGCTTTTTGAACACAAGGATAAACGCTTGTTAAAAAGTCATTTAACAAAGCATCAATGCGATCATCAATACGCCAATCAATTAAAGACTCTTCATTAGAAACTTTTACATCGCCAACTTCTAAAGCAGGATCTTCAACTAATTGATAATGCTGCTGTTGCATGTACTCAGAGCCTAAAGCAGCTTGTACCACTGACAAATCGTCAGGGTTTAAGTAAATTGTGGCTCCTTTTTTGGCATTTGGTAAAATAGAAATAGCTTTTTCAATAGACTTTACTAAGAAGTCTGCGTTTTTAGCAATTTCTTTTTTAGTAATTACTTTTACTAAACGAGAGATGATATAAGCAATTTCATCAGTGACATCTTTATCAACCTGACGTAGTGGGTTTGCAAGGGCATCTGCAAGGTATCTAAAGCGTTCTACTTGCTCTAAAACTACTTTTTGACCACTTTCTACACCTTCATTATGACCTTGTAAAAAGCCATCCTCATTGCCTTGAGCTAAACCTTCTTGATAACCTTCTTGACGACCTTGCTCTAAGCCTTCTTGATGACCTTTGGTATTACCCTCATTATAGCCATCATCATAACCTTGCTTTTTACCTTCCTCATAGCCTTGAGTTTTACCTTCCTCAAAGGCATCTTTACGAATTTGTTCTAACTCTTCAACGGTAACCTGAGGTTGAGCTACAGACTGCTCTGCTTCTAACTCCTCGTCTAGGATTTCGTGAGCTTTACTAATTTCAACTTGTTCAGCTTGACGTCTTTCAAGCTCTTTTTGATGATTGATAATGGCACGACGTCTTTCTACCATATCAATACTAATGCCTAAAGCATTAGTACCGGTTAAAGAGTCGCTATCTAAGGTAGGCCATTGCTTTACTTTATAATCTGTAACTTTGGCTGCGGAGGTAACAGTTGCAATATTTTTAGAATAACGAATATCTACTCTCTCGTTATTACGAGCTTTAGTACTTTCGTTAGCAACTATTTGAGGACCTTTGTTAACCTCTTCAAAGCCTTCTAGAAAATCTTCCATTTACGCCTCACAGACTAAATAAAGTCTCCGCCGCCACCGCCACGGTTTAGCATGATAGCGCCAGAATCTGCCAATTTTCTAGCAATAGTAAGGATTTCTTTTTGAGCTGCCTCAACATCTGACAACTTAGTAGGGCCCATAGAAGCCAAATCCTCTTTCAAGGAAGCAGATGCACGAGAGGACATGTTCTTGAAGAACTTCTCCTTTAGAGTATCGTCGGCGCCCTTTAAAGCCTTTTGTAGGATATCTGATGGAACATCACGCAATAAGGTCTGGATAGAACGGTCGTCCACAGCACCCAAGTTCTCGAATACGAACATAAGATCTTGGATTTGAGTACCAATATCTTTGTCCTGAGACTGAATAGCGTTCATTAACTGAGCCTCAGTTGAGCTATCTAAGTAGTTCATGATATCAGCAGCACTCTTAAGACCACCGATCTTAGCAGTTTGGGAACCTGCAGCACCAGCAAATTGTTTTTCCATGATCTCGTTTAATTCTTGTAAAGCAGCAGGTTGTACTTCCTCTAAGGTTGCAATACGCATGATTAAGTCTAAGCGCACTGCCTCTGGGAACTGAGCTAAAATCTCAGCTGACTGCTCTGGCTCTAAGTAAGACAATACGATAGTCTGAATTTGAGGGTGCTCGTGCTGAATAATAGTAGCAACTTGTCTTGCATCCATCCACTTTAGAGAATCTAGACCACGAGAACCAGTACCTAAAGAGATCTGCTCGATTAAGTTGTTGGCCTTTTCTGCACCTAAAGCAGCTACTAGAGCGTGGCGTACGAAATCTGAGTTGCCTAAGCCTAAGTTTGAATGCTGTGTTACATCCTTTAGAAAGGCTTTATGTACAGCATTTACTTGATCTTGAGTGAAAGCGGTCATCTCTGACATTCTTACACCAAGCTTTTGCACTTGTTTAGGCTCTAAATTTTTAAAGATTTGAGCAGCATCTTCCTCTGATAAAGAGAGCATCAAAAGCACCGCTTTATCCATGCCATTCATGTTTTCTAAAGCGCTTTTTTCATCCTCGGTTAATTCTAGTACCGCATTAGATGAAGGAGCACTTACGCTAGTACCACCTATAGTTGTAGTAGGTAATTTGGTAGCAGTATCTGACATAATTTACTCCTAAGCCTTCTCTTTATAGTCTGATTCAAGCCAATCTTTGATAACCTCAGCAGTAAGTTGAGGTTCATTTGAAGCTAAGGTTCTAACAGCCTTTAACAGATCAGCTTCTTTATGAAGATTTGGTAATTCAATACCGCCTTCTTGATTGATGCTATAAACTTGATCGGCCAATTCTTTATTCTTAGCAATTAAGTTGAAATCGTCGTAGCCATCGAGAGCTGATTGAGAATCAAGCTCGTCTTGATCAACCTCATTAACATCCTCGTCTTTCTTGAGAAGCTTGTTCAATAGAGGTCTTATGATAAAGATAATTACCATGAGTACGATAAGTACGGAGCCACCGATTCTTACTAACCTAAAGAAGAACTCTTGCTCATACCAAGGTAGAGGAGGTTTGATATCGTCGTGTGGGAAGGATACAGTTTCAACCTTCACAAAATCACCACGTGCATCATTTAAACCTAAACCACCACGTACTAAATCGGCAATCTTATTTAAGTCCTCTTGAGAGCGAGGGGTATAGGTTACATAACCGTCTTTATCTAAACTACGTACATAGTCAACAGCTACAGATACTGTAAGTCTTTGTACTACGTTAGTAGGACTTATAGTATGTCTCATGGTGGTATCTACTTCGTAGTTACGCACAGCTTCACGACTCTCTTTACGATTTGAGCTACCGTCAGTTGCTGTTGCAGTTCCATTTTTAAGCTGTTGTGGAATTGCAGCATTTGCAGGAGGCTGATTTGATAAAGAACCTGGTACACCATAAGGATTAGTCTTATCCTCGCCACCTGCTTGCTCTTTTAAAGTCTCAGAACGCACAGCTTGAGAATCTGGATTATATAATTGGCTAGTTTCCTCTTGTACAGTGGTGTCTAGGGTTACATCCACTTCAGCTGAGTAATTACCAAGACCTAGCATTGGAGCTAGAATTGCATCTAACTTATCGCGATATTGAGCCTCACGCATGGTGCGTAATTCAAACTCACGTTGAATTTTGCTCTCAGCTGTATCTGCTTTAACCTCTGCTGACAGTTGACGACCATTCTGATCTGTTACGCTTACATCCTTTTGTAATAGGTTATGTACAGAGGCTGCTACTGTCATACGAATGGTATTAACATTCTCAGGAGTTAAATAGGCATTTGGCTTTAAGGTTACTACTACAGCAGCACTAGGACGGCTCTTTTCACGAGCAAATACATTGTCTTTTGGAATTGCAAGTAACACAGTGGCGTGTTGAACTCCATCAATTCTTTCAATGGCACGAGCAAGCTGAATTTCACGACCGTGTTTGATACGCTCGTTTTCCATACGCTGAGATACACCAAAACCAGTGTCGGTCATAATGATTTGGTCGCCAACATCAGTCTTTTCTTTAGGCAAGGCAATACCCTTACGTAACATCATTTCAGTTATTTCGTTGTAGTCTTTTGCTAAAACTGTAATGGTGTTATTGCCAACTAATTTGTACTTATAACCTTCGTTATCTAAGAAATCTAATACTGAGCCAATTTCTTGTGCTGAGTATTGGCCTAATTGACGGTTTGTGTCAGAACTTGAACGGCTATCAGAGCTTGTAAAAGTAATAATCGCAAAAATAATGGCTGCAATAAAAACTACTAAAAAAGCAATGATGATAAGACGGCGAGACATCTCACCATCTTTAAAGAAACCTTTTAGGGCAGAGGTTTTTGGAGGTAAAGAGTTATCCTCTGAGGTTACAGGCATTGAGCTGTCGTCATAAGAATTAGCATCGTCATGTTGTGTACTGTCATTTACATCACTTTGAGGTGTTGCAGCAGGAGTTAAAGCATTGGCACTGCCATTTGCATTAGCACCTTGATTGGCAACAGGAAACTCATTGTCTGCCATGATAAAACCTCACTTTAAACAGATTAAATCTGCATTTGAGAAATTGTCTTATAAGCTTCAATCATTTTATTACGAATTTGAATCGTTGCTTCAAATGAGATTGAAGACTTTTGTGATGCAAGCATAACATCTGACAATGTTACGGAGCGATCACCTAAATCAAAACGAGTCTGTTTGTTTGTAGAATCATTTTGTAAAAAATTTACGTTTTCAAAAGCTTGATTTAGCATATTTGCAAAAGCACCAACATTATCAGGCTCTTTTGCTTGTTCTGCTTGTACAGCTTGAGCACTTGGATTGTAAACTGGGCTATTGTCTACTTTAGCTTGATTTACATGATTACCATTTGCTACATCAGTTAAGGTTCTCATTTGCTGTTGCATTCTTTGCAACTGAGCTAACATTGAACCATTTGCACCAAGTGAATTTATTGACATACTCATCTTACACCTTCCGTCAAAAATTAGACGCTAAACTAACTCTTGAGTAAGATAATTCAAGTTGTGTGCCAACTTTAAAAATTCACTTTCGTTAAGCTTTTTATAAGTATAGATTTTGCCTTTTTCTCTTTGTTTTTTCAAGAAATTAGCCTTTTTATACTCAATAAATTGAGAAAACTCACAAACAATGTAAGCTAAAGCTTACATTTTAAGATTTCTCTTTTGAGAGATAGGATTTAATTTTGAGGATTTTAAGTTAAAGTTAATCTACTCTAACGACTTTTTTAAGACACTTATCAGGACTTGAGAACACAACCACATATCTTGTCAACGGCAGAATTGGAGCTACCTTACCGTAGTCACGGGTGAGTACTTGTGAAGTTGCATCTTCAAGGACTTTTTCAAGGTTGTCTTGTTCTTTTAATAGTTTTAACTCAAAGACAAATCTTTGACCGTCCATTTCTATCATAAGATCGGTTCGACCTCTTTGCTGTAAGACTTCACGTGAGGCATTAACGTGAGCATAAAGAAAATAACTGTATAAGATATCTCTTAAATTAGCTTCTACATCAAAGATGGTTGTATCGTAGCCAAAGGTATTTGCAACTGCATCAAAAATGTCGAAAAAGTCCTCTTCAGCTTTAGACAAGCAGGCTTTTTGAATAGCCTTAAAATCAGCATTTTTTCTTAAATATATGATGTCAGAACTTTCTAAATTAGATAAAAAGATCTCATCGAAAAACATGTTCTTGATAAACTGTCTTAACTCTAAGTTTGGAATACCTATACTTACAGCATTACCATCAACTGATTTTATTGAATAGTAGCCTGCTTGATACATCATAAGGAGAGGATCTTTATCTAAAATTGAAGATGGACTTTCTAATTTAGCTTTAGATATTACTTCAGTACCATCAATATTATTAGATAGCATATTGAGGCTGTAACTGTGAGCTCGTCTTAATTTTGACAAGTCCTTAAAGTAATTTACGATCAATGTCGAATAGCCACTGCTATTGGCCCAATAGCACTTATAGCCACAACTGCTACTTACCAATTGCAAAAAGTTTAGTATGGACCAAGGATTATAGACAAGGACAGAGGCTGACTCTTCAAAACAGAAGCCGTCATAGTTTAATTTTAGATTATAAAATACCTCATCGACAGTGCAATCAAGCTCATAAGCTGCGCGCTTAATGTAAGCTAAAAAGTAATGCTCTAACTCCTCTTTGGTGAAGCCTAATAAAGCGCCATATTTCTTATTTAAAGTTAAATCTAAAATAGTATTAAAGGCACTTAAAATACTCATGTCAAAAGATCTAGTTTCACCTGTTATAAACATAAACCTAAACTTTGAAGACAGAGCTTTTAAAAGAGAAAAGAAAGATATTAAACATTCTTTTATTGCTTTTTGTGACTGACTCTCACCACCAACACTTGTTAAAGGTAAGTCATAATCATCTATTAACAGCACTACTTCTCCATTTTGACACTGAGAAAGTAATTCTCTTAATACGGCTCGAGGCTCATTTAACAATTCTTCTGAATAGGTTAACTGATACTCTTTAGCAAAGGACTTTAAGATATCAGTAAACCTTCGGTTAAATTTTCCAAAATCATTTGAAGCTATAGCTGAAAAATCAAGATGCAAGACTTTATAGGTTCTCGTATCTTGCCAAAGCTTTTCTATTTTTAAGCCTTTAAAATACTGTCTTCTTTGTCTAAATAAGTTGTTTAATACTGATATCAGCAAGGACTTACCAAAGCGTCTTGGTCTTGTAAAGAGGATAGGACTACTTTCAATTTTAGTTAATTCAAAGATTAAATCGGTTTTATCTACATAGATCAAATTACCGTCAATCATCTTCTCAAAATTTGTTTCACCACAAGGTAATCTTTGCAGATCAAGACTATTACTCATTTATTCTCTCTCCATAAAAATAAAGTCCCCATATCTAGCAAGATTATGAGGACTTATTTGATTAAGCAAAATCTTTTAGCTTAATTTCTCTTTAAAACTTTAACGCCTGCTTCTGTAGCATAAAGTACGATATCAGCACCTTTAGCGGCGAATAAACCTACAGTTACAACGCCTGGGATTTGATTGATAGTCTTTTCTAAAGCTACAGGATCAGTGATGGATAAACCGTGTACATCAAGGATTTCACAACCATTGTCGGTAATGCAACCTTCGCGTAGCACAGGATTGCCACCTAAAGCACGTAAAGAGCGAGCAACTTGCTCACGGCCCATAGGTATAACTTCAACTGGTAATGGGAATTTACCAAGAGTTTGTACTAACTTTGATTTATCTACAATGCAGATAAACTTTTTAGCCATTGAAGTTAAGATCTTCTCGCGGGTTAAACAAGCACCGCCACCTTTAATCATATTAAAGTTAGGATCAACCTCATCAGCACCGTCAATATAAACGTCATAAGGCTCTGTAGCATTAGGATCTACTACCTTAACACCGATATTAGTTAAAGCTTCAGTAGTTTTATTTGAAGAGCTTACAGCCTCTTTTACAGGAACTTTATTGATGCCAATTTGCTCAATAAACTTCATAACTGTAGAGCCTGAGCCTACACCTAAAACTGCATTTTGAGGAATGTATTCAAGAGCAGCTTTAGCTACCATTACTTTTAATTCGTCTTGAGTCATTTTTTAAATCCTATTCTACAGTTACTTTTGCAAATCTACGTTTGCCTACTTGCCAAATTGCAGTACCCTTTTCAATAGCAAAGTTCTTATCGGTAATTACTTTACCATCACACTTTACTGCTGACTGTTTAATCATACGTAAAGCTTCAGAGGTACTCTCACATAAACCAGCATCTTTTAATAGGTTTGCTAAAGCAGTTGATGTTACAGTAACTTCTTTAATATCATCTGGTAATGCACCTTTAGCAAATTGAGACTTAAAGCCTTCAACAGCTTGATTTGCCTCATCCTCACCGTGGTATCTTGCAACAATCTCACGACCTAACTCAATCTTAGCATCGCGTGGATTCATGCCGTTTTGGCACTGCTCTTTTAGAGCTTTAATTTCATCTACGCTCTTGAATGATAATAAGTCGTAGTAAGACCACATTAAATCGTCAGAGATGGACATGATCTTACCGAACATCTCTTTTGGAGACTCGGTTACACCAATGTAGTTGTGTTTAGATTTTGACATCTTAACTACACCATCTAAACCTACTAATAGAGGCATCATTAACACTACTTGAGGCTCCATGCCTGCATCTTTTTGTAGTTCACGACCCATCAATAGGTTAAATTTCTGATCAGTACCACCTAACTCAACGTCAGCTTTGATAGCAACAGAGTCATAACCTTGGAATAAAGGATATAAGAACTCATGAATAGCAATAGGCTGATTTGAAGCAAAACGCTTTGAGAAATCGTCACGCTCTAACATACGAGCAACGGTTAGTTTTGAAGCTAATTTAATGGTACCTGCTGCACCTAGCTTCTCACACCACTCAGAGTTGTAGCGGATTTCAGTTAAATCTTTATCAAGAATCTTAAAAGCCTGCTCAGCGTAAGTTTTAGCATTCTCGATGATTTGCTCACGTGGTAATTCAGGACGAGTTGCGTTTTTACCTGAAGGATCACCAATAGCTGCAGTAAAGTCACCGATAATTAACACAATCTTGTGACCTAACTTTTGGAAAGTACGTAACTTATTTAAGATCACAGTATGACCTAAATGGATATCAGGTGCGGTAGGATCCATACCTAACTTAATAGTTAACTGACGACCTGACTCTAGCTTTTTCTTAAGCTCTTCTAAAGGAATGATTTCTTCTGCACCACGAGCAATCTCACGTAATGCGCTTTGAATATCAGCCATAAAATACCTTTATTTTTCTGATTAACATTGTGATAATTAACCGAGTATTTTACATTATTTTGTGAATAATCTAAACACATTTAGGCAAATGTATCTTAAGGATTAACTTATGCAAGAGTTATATATAGGTTTGATGTCTGGTACAAGTATTGACGGTATCGATGCTGTGCTTTGCACCTTTAATCAAGGAAAAAGTGAAATTCTTGAAAGTACTAGTGTAGATTATGATAAAGATACTAAAGCTTTATTACATAGCCTGTGTCAAAGCTCCTATGATGAAATTGAAAAATTAGGTGTTGCTAAAGTAAAGCTTGCGACTTTCGAGGCAAAAGCTGTAAATGAATTACTTTTAAAGGCTAAAGTTGAAAAAGAAGACATTGTCGCCATAGGATCTCACGGTCAAACCATTCGTCATCGTCCTGAAAAAGGCTTTTCAATACAGTTAGATGATGGAGCCTTACTTGCAGCTTTAACTGGCATTGATGTCATTTGTGATTTTAGATCAGCTGATATTGCTCATGGTGGTAATGGAGCACCTTTAACTCAAGCTTTTCACAAAATGCAATTTCAAGATCCTACTAAAGTGAGCTTTGTACTAAATTTAGGCGGTATAGCAAATTTAACTGTCATAGATTGCCAAGGTAAAATCTTACAAGCTTATGATGTAGGTCCTGCTAATACCCTTTTAGATACTGTATGTCGCATGATTTTTAACAAGAATTATGATAAAGACGGTGAACTTTCAAAAAAAGGACAAGTAAACAGTAAACTATTATCTGACTACATGTCCTGTGACTACCTAAAATTACCACCACCAAAATCTACAGGTCGTGAAACCTTTAACGCAGACTTTATCAAAGAAGAGCTTTTAATAGCTACTACGCATCCAGAGTTTGCCTATGATTTAATGGCAACTTTAGCAGAGTTTACATCTCTATGTTGTGTTAATGCGATAAGACAAGCTATCTTTAAATTTAAGATTGATAAAAGTCGTTTAATTGTGTGTGGTGGTGGTGCTTATAACCCTGTTATCATGGGTAAATTAAGTGAAGCTTTAGCTAAAAACAATGTAGAAACCTATATAGCAGATGATTTAGGTGTTAATTCAAAACTAATTGAAGCTCATGCTTTTGCTTATTTTGCATATAAATTTGTAAAGCGTGAGCCATTAGATTTAGCTTGTAGTACAAATGCAAGAGAAAACTCTATTCTAGGTTGTCTCTATCCTAAAACACCTTCACTAAAAGCTTAATTTACATTTTCTTTCGCTTAAGCAAACAACCTTAACGGTTGTTTGCTTATAAGTGACATTAAAACCTATCAACATCTTTTCTTGTGAAAACTTAATTTCTACACAAGCAAGCATTATCTATAACTTTCCATTACAATATAGGCAATAAACAGTTAAACAATAAAAGATACATTATGTTAGCCTTTAGACTCTTTCCTTTTGTTCAAGCCATCATCATCTTATGCTTTTTTATCTATCCAATTGAACACTTAAATAAAAAAGTAAAATGGGCATTAGCCATCATCTTAGGATTATCTAGCTTAAAGATTTACACCTTTGTGCTCACAGGTGGCACGATGATGGATCCTAATTTAACAAGAACACTGTCTATTATTTTAAATACACTCTATTTCACCTCTATTTTTGTATTCTTATTAACCGTAATAAGAATGGGGATCAATGGACTTTTCAAGCTTATTAAAAAAGATAAAACTCGCTTTATTATTCCAGCTAAATCCTCTCGCTACGCTTTAACCTTTTTAGTGTTATCTTTTTTAATCTCCTGTAAAGGTATCTACAACGGTTTTGATAAGCCAGTTCTAACTGAGTACCAAATTGAAATTGCAAATCTATCTGTTGCAGCTGATAACTTTAAGATAGTGCAACTGTCAGACTTACACATAAGTCTTCCTACAAGAGAAAGTGATATTGAGAATATCGTTGATAGAGTAAATAGGCTAAATCCTGACTTAATCGTTATCACAGGCGATCTTATTGACGGTGAAGTTGAAGCTTTAGAGCCTAAAACAAAAATTCTCTTCAATCTAAAAGCAAAATATGGTGTATACGGAGTATCAGGTAATCATGAGTTCTACTCTGGCTATCAAGAATGGGTAGATTATTTTACTAATGGTGGTATTCCTTTTTTAGAAAATAAAACTGTCAACATCAAAGATGAGAGTGGCACTCCCCTATTTAATCTAGCAGGTTTAATTGATAAAGCAGCAGAACGCTTTGATATGACAGAACCAGATGTGGAAGCTGTAAAACCTTTTCTTGATAAAAATGTTCCATCAATATTTTTAGCCCATCAACCAAAGCTTTGTCTTGATTTAGAAGATCTTTCAGCACTTACTTTATCAGGTCATACTCACGGAGGCATGATGCCAGGGCTTGCTACTTTAATAAAAATTGCTAACGGAGGCTTAGTAAGTGGCTACTATAAACTTGGTAATGAGCAAGTAATCGTATCTAACGGCACTCAAATTTGGGCTGGGGTACCACTTAGAATTGGCATTTTGTCTCAAATCAATCTCATTACCTTAAAAAGTAAGTGATCGTGCTTGTTAAATTAAACATTCACTCTTACTCTTTATAACACCTTAATCTATAATCAAACAAGATGTTTAGATTAAGGATCTTTTTATGAGCTTAGATAGTTTACTTGAGTGTTTTAAATCCTCCCTTAAAGCTTCTGCGATAAGCGTTCTCTCTTGCAAAAATAATGAATATAAACTTGTAAAACTTATCACCACTCAAGAGAGTTTACCTTCCTACACTATATTTGAAGGAAAAGTAGACTCTTTAACCCCTTTCTATGCTGAAGGTTATCAGATGCTAAGCCAAACCTGTGGCACCTTTTTAAATCCTATTAGCATTGGAAGATGTCCTGATGACGAGCCTCCTTATTGTCAAAATCCAAATCCAAACTTTAAAAACTGCTATAACTACTGCCTCTTTTTTGAAGATAACAAATGGTATTTATTAGGCTTTACAAGCTCAAATCACTATATTGGAGTGTTTTATCTTTACCCTAACGGCAAGATCAAAATCGATATGGATTTAGCCTGCGCTAAACTTAAGGTAGGAGATCTTTTAGAATTTGAAAGTTTTACTATTCTTGAAGGTGACAGTAAACAAGAGCTTTTAGATAAGTTTGCAGCTCTTATCAACTCTCACCACAAGCCACTTCAATTTAAAAGTAATCCAAATGGTTGGTGCTCTTGGTATTACTACTATGAGAATATCTCAAGTAAAGCCATTAAAGACAATCTTGAGTTACTTAAAGAGCATAAAGCTCTTGAGTACATCCAAATTGATGATGGTTATCAAACTCACATGGGAGATTGGCTATGCTTTACCGACAAATTTGAAGGTGGTTTAAAAGCTATTGTAGATGACATCCATAAAGAAGGTAAAAAGGCAGCTTTATGGGTAGCTCCATTTATTGTAAGTGGTAATTCTAAGGTATTTAAAGAACATTCTGATTTTCTTTTAAAAGACTCCTTTGGAAATCTTGTAAGCTCTGACAATCTAACCTACGGTGGTTGGCGTGATACACCTTGGTATGCTTTAGATTTTAGTAATCCAAAGGTTTTAGATTACATCACTAAAGTCTTCCATTACTTTAGTCATGATCTTCACATCAAATACTTTAAGCTTGATGCTTGTTACTGGGGAGCAATTAGGAGCTATTGCTACAACAGAAATTTCTCCTGTGTAGATAACTACAGAAAAGGTCTTGAGATCATTTTAAAAGCTGTAGGTAAAGATGCTTTTATCCTAGGTTGCAATGCCCCATTATGGCCATCTTTAGGTTTAGTGCATGGTATGAGAGTTAGTGATGACATTGTAAGAGAACATCACCGTATTAAACAAATTGCCTTTGAAGTATTTAACCGTCAGTGGATGAATAAAAAGCTTTGGATAAATGATCCTGATTGTTTGTGCTTAAAGAACTTAAAAGATCAGGTTGCATCAACTGAGGATTATAAAGTACATCTAGCTACCATCTTAATCTCTGATGGAGTTCTTATGCTTGGTGATGCTATCCATACTTTAGAAGATACAGATTTTGAAAAGATCAACAAAATTCTTGAAGTTAAAGCTTGGGATAAAGAGATAAGTTATAGGGATGACTTTAGCTACTTTAAAATTCAAAATAAGAAAACTCATGAAGTAATTGAAGTGTATTTTAACTTTAGTGATAAGGAGCTAGCTTTAAGTTTTGCAAAACCTTGTAAAGAATTTTGGTGTGGAGAGAGTATTGAAGGTAAGTACACAGTTAGCAGTAATAGCGCTTTGTGTATTATTAGTTAAACTGTAAATATTAGACAATTTGAAAGTAGCGGTGATTGCTTCACCGCTAGGAGAAAATTTAAAAGTTGCTTAAAAAGGCATCAGTGCTCATCACAGTTGCAAATACTTTATCTAAAGCTGCAATATTTGCTTTGTGAACTGTGGTTGCTGGTATTATCTCGTCTTTGTAGGCAAGCTCTTTAGTGGTACAAGCATCCTCAATTAAAGTTACTTCATAGCCAAAATCTTTAGAAGCTCTTGTAGTAGTGCTTACACACATGTGAGTCATCATACCTGCAATAACAAGCTTGTTGATATGGTGCTCTTGTAAATAATCTTGAAGCGAAGTTTTAAAATAGGCACTAGGATAATCTTTAAAGATTACTTTCTCTTGAGGAAGTGGTTTTACTAAGCTTTGGATTTCACACAAATAGTCATGCTCTTGAGTGTAAGAGTCAGTATTAAAATTGTGGACAACATGGATAACCTCTAGGTTATGATGCCTAAAATACTCTAACAAAGCTTTAGCGTTAGTAGTAGCTTTTTCAGGTTCATGTAAGCAGAAAGGACCTTTGGCAAAATAAATATTTTGAATATCGATAAGTAATAATGCTGTATTATTCATGATAAGTCTCCTAAAATTTTCTGACAAAGTCATTTTAGGAGTGGTTTAATTTTGTGTAAATTACCCACTTTTTCGTGGGTATCTTTGAATGTATATGAAAATACGTGAAGACTACACCTGTCCTTTAGAAATCGTGCACGATTTAATCAAAGGAAAGTGGAAAACGATTATCATGTTTGGACTTAAAGATGGACCCAAATCTTTAAGCGAGCTTGAGCATGCCATACATGGTATTTCTCAAAAAATGCTGCTTGAGCAATTAAAAGAACTACGTCAATTTAAGCTTATTGATAAAAAGACTTTTGAAGGCTATCCACTGCATGTAGAGTATTTCTTAACCGAAAACTTTGGTAAAAGAATGCTAAGTGCACTTAGGATTATGCAAGAAATAGGAAGTGAGATAATTTTATCTAAGGCTAAAAATTGCTAAAATTGCTCTTATTTCTTAAACAGCAGAGATTTTTATGCCAAAAATTACTTATTCAGCAACAACTTTTCTTGATAACGTAAAGAACGAATACTTTGACAATATTTTAAATCCTTCATTTGAAGAGTTAGGTCTATCTCAAGAAGAAAATCAAGTAGCAAAGGATCAAGCTGACAGTTCTTCAGAAGACATCAAAGATAATACTTCGGAAAACTTTTCTTTACTAAGCATATTTGAAAATGCAGCAAAGTTGATGTTTTCAAAAACAAAAATCATCGAAGATCATTTTGATATGACCAAAAATTCTGGTACTTTTGGTACTTTAAACTCTTTGTACTATATCTATGGTGCATCTAACAATATCTTTTTTGAGAATAAGAAAGTCTATACCCACATCAGTAAGATGAAGATCCTAGACGTTGTAGAAGCAGCGGATTTTATTTATAAACATATAGACGTACTTACAAAAATATTGCACTTTAGCAAGAATTTAGCTGATATTTACATGGATAATGATTTTTTAAATCCAGGCTCCATCATCATAAGATTCAGCCACCCAAGAAACAGTATTGAGGCTTTCTTAACTCCTGAAATTATTCCTAAAGATCAATCTAAATGCATGAGGTTTTTCATCTCAAATGATCAATATGCTGAATATATTGGACTTGGAACCTTAAGTGCTAGTGATGACATCCATTCACAAAGTCACAAATTTATTAAACAAATGAGATTAGCTGAAGACTTAATGTTTTTCATAAACACCTTAAGATACATTATTGAAAAGCCAGAAAGACTTGTTGAAGGTACCCCTGAAGGCTATAAAAATTTTTCACATGGATATATCTTAAAGTACATTCGTTAACTTTAAGAATCACTTTAAAATTGATTTTTATGGAAGGATAACTTATGAGTAATGCGCGCTATTCAAGAAATGGCACTGTTGATGAGATATCAAGGAAATTTAAAGAAAAAATTGTTAACACCTTGGATCTAGACAAAATCAAAGCCTTAGCTGCAAACGATAAAGATGAATCAATAATAATGAAAGAGTTTTTTGATCTTATTGGGAATAATTTTAAAGATCATTTAGACTTTTTTGAAAACTACTACGAGCTTGATCATGCCTCTGGTAAATTTGGTATGTATCAGTGTATGGCGTATACATTTGGTCAAACTAATGAGATCTTTTTTGAGAATAAAAAGCTCTACACTCATATCAGCAAAATGCCTAAATTAGACATTATTGATGCTACCGATTTTCTTTTAGAGAATATGGATAAACTCCGTCGACTAGTGCACTTTTTACCAGATCAAGACGACAACGGTATTAAAGAGCTTTCAGACACAGTTTCTTTTGTCCTGCGCTTTAGTAACGCACAAATGGCTATACATGGTCTAATTGCAGAATTTGAAGATCTTGACTATCCAATCCTGTCATTCTTTGTTGGAGATGACAATACAAACTCTTATATTGGAATTCCATCTTCTAAGGCTCCATCAGATATACGAAGGGAAATGAGAGAGAGATTTCCAACCTTAAATCTTAAGGATAAACTGATGTTCTATATCAATACTTTAAGGTATATTCTTGAAAAGCCTGAGAGATTAGAATACGGAACACCAAAAGATGTCCGTCCAACAGTTTTTGGATATACTCTAAGATACTTACCTTAAGATTACGATTCCCTAAGAGGTTCACAATTGCAGTAGCTTGATTTAAGCTACTGTAGTTTCAATTAAAGCCTTTAGAGCATGCAAGGTAGTTTGCAATCTTATCTCATCTCTTGAGCCATGTAATTGCAAGAGGGTAGCGCGACTCTCCCCTCCCCTTCTTTGCACAGCCATCCATACGGTGCCAACAGGTTTAGTTGGAGTACCACCATCAGGACCTGCAATACCACTTACCGCAACTGCAATTGTTGCTTTAGTGGCTTTATTTAAAGCACCATTGGTCATTTGTTTAACCACAGCTTCTGATACAGCGCCAAACTCGTTTAGAGTTTCATTTTTAACCCCTAGAATATCGTGCTTTAGTTCATTTGAATAGGTTACAAAACCACCTTCAAAGTAACTTGAGGAGCCTGGGATTTTAACAATAGATGAGGCAATTTCACCTGCGGTTAGAGATTCTGCGGTAACGTAGATTTGATGGTATTTTGGAAATAACTCCTTGAGATCTAATGCTGCTTGCATGATCTCATCTTGTAAATTCTTAATCATAATATTTTATCGTGGACGACGTAAGATAGACTTTGAACCTATACCGTAAGCATCACGAGCTTTTAGATTAGCTACATGGTGGGTAGGTTGCATTTTGCGAGCAAAAGCTTGAGTTTCCTCATTTTGCTCAACTGCTTGAGCTAAAGGATCTTCAACTGCTGAAGTAGTATTTACTTGAGCTGATTGATACTGCTCAGTCATTTGATGAGCTTGCTCTTCAATAGATTTTGGTCTTGCCTGAAGATTATGGACTTTAGCAAGCATAGATACTTCATAGCTTGGTAAGTTAGTCTTAGCAATAACCTCATCAATGCTCATACCTTCAGAGAGTAATCTCTTAGCTAAGATGATAGGTTGATTCTCAACAGAATTGTTCTCAAACTCTTTTTTAGTCTGCTCTACTTTAACCTGAAGATTGTCAAAAGAGGTATCGATTGAACGTTGCTTATCAATTAAATCCTCTAGAGTTTGAGTTACATAATTTAATTGCTTGTCGTAAGACTTAGATTTTCTGTCTAAGGCTAGAACTTGCTCTTCTTGTTTAGTAACTTGCTCATTTAGTGCTTTTAAAGCCTGCTCTAAAGACTTACGCAGTGCACTATTCTCTTTTTCAAGAACTGACGATCTGTGGGAGGAGATGATAAAAGAAATTAGAATAAAGATAAGTAGCACTACTACAGCGCCAATTACAACCATCATAGAAACATCTAAATATGACTGCATAAAAACTCTTTATTCTTTAAAAAAAATTCTATTTAAAATTAACTATATAGCTATACTAGCAGATTTTTTTAGTTTGTGCTGAATTTATACAAAAAAGCGGTGACTTGCACCGCTATTTTTTGTATAAATTTTTAAATTAACCTAAGTTTGTTACTTCTTTCCACTCAGATTCAGTGAATAACTTAGTTAAATCAATTAAGATTAACAAGTCATCCTTGCGGTTGCATACGCCACTGATGAACTGAGCATTTTCCTCAGTACCAACATTTGGTGTATCGTCAATATCAGCAGTATTAAGATCAGCAACTTCAGCAACTGAATCTACTAAGATACCAATTACGTGTTTTTCTGACTCAATAATCATGATACGAGTGTTATCGGTAACCTCAGCTGGTGGAATACCAAAACGAGCACGAGTATCAATAACAGTTACTACGTTACCACGCAGATTGATAATACCTAGTACATATGAAGGTGCGCCAGGAACAGGAGCAATGTCAGTGTAGCGTAATACTTCACGAACTTGCATAACATTTACGCCATACATTTCATTACCTAATTGGAAGGTAACCCAACGAAGTAACTCACCTTTCTTATCATTAGCGCCTAGATCAAGAAAGCTGCTTTGTTTTTCTTCTTTTGACATTGATAAATTCCTCTTATGTTCACATCTATTAAAGTATGTGCTTTTTCTTTATTTATAGTCTTATTTTAATCAAGATATCAATAAATACAGTGGTAAAAAGTTAAAACTTTGATCATTCACTCATTTGCAGATCTAGATCTTTGAGGTTCACACCATTTTCAAACATCTTGATTAAGGCATCTACGTGCAACAATGCACACATTTCTTTTTTCACGATGCCTGCAAGCCAAGGTCTGTTACCTGCGTTTTCACGCCAGGTTACATTATCCTTGTGCAAAATCTTATTACCCTCAAGTTTATCACAACCTATGGACCATAGAGTTTTGCCAAGTGCAATCATATACTCATACTTATCGGCAGGCTCCACGTCAGACTTTACCCATTTAATGGTATCAACTACATTCATCTTACGACCACGAATGTCAGCAATACCCATAAACCACTTTGGTTTACCAAATAATGGGGTGATCTTGTCACACTGGAAGATACCACCTAAATCCACAAGTGGCACTGCAAAGCGAATACCACGTACTTGGAAGAACAAAGCCTGGAAATCATTAGGCATCTCAATATTCTTCCACTCATAAGGAGACTCTTTAGGTGTCTCTTGCAATTCCTGCTCAGTTGCAACTTCCTTATCTTTAGCTACAACTTTAGTAGTCTCTTGTGCAACTTGAGTTTCTGTAGCAGTTTGAGTCTCAGTCTCTGTTTGAGTTTCAGTCTTAGTCTCTTGTGCAACTTTAGTATCTTCTACAACTTGAGTTTGGGTAACAGACTTTACTTTAGTCTCAAGATCTTCAAGTAAAGACTGCAATGATGGATGCTCAGCAAAAGGTAAGCTCTCAGTTTGAGTCTTAGTCTCTTCTTGAACTTGCAATTGAGGTTCTAAGTCATCTTGAGCAACCTCATTGGCTTTGATCTCTTGATAGCTTGGATTTACCTTTAGAGTTTCAGGATCATAGCTTGGAGCAATATACTCATTTTGGGCATCTTTACCCTTTGCTTGTAAGCTATCTTGTGCCTCTAGCTTTGAGATCTCCTCATCAGACACAGACAAGTCGTGAGTGGCAACGTCCTCTGTTGTATCAGCAGGGACTTCCTCTTCAAGCATTTGCTTAAAGTATGCTACTAAAGTGTCGTCTATCTCGTGAAATGACATACAAAAATATTCCTTATTTAATTGAGCATGGAGCCCATGTCATTTGCAACTAAATCGATATCATTGTGCTCTTTTTGAGTAGCTACTGTTTCATCATCTTTTAAATTAACAATAGCTGCCACGTTTGGAGTTACCCTCTCAGGGTTAGATTTAAGCTCTTTTGAGATTACATCTACAAGTAGCTCATGGTAAGCTACCGCTCCACGGCATTTAGAGTCTAACATGGTAATAGGCATACCTCTTTGGGAGGATTCCCTAAATAAAGTATCTATTGGGATCTGCTTATTCCATAAATTATCTTTATAGTGTGCTTTTAAAAAGTCTAAAGAGGTACGAGAGGCCTTAGTACGTTTATCATACATAGTAGGCACAATCGTGTAATTGATATTGCAGGCAGCATCTGCTTTTTTCATAATAGAAAAAGTACGTACCATACCCTCAAGACCTTTTAAGGATAAGAACTCGGTTTGAGTTGGTACTAATACAGAGCTACTTGCAACTAAAGCATTGACCATCAAAGCACCTAAGATAGGTGGACAGTCAATAATTGCGACATCATAGTCATCATCAATTAAAGCTAAAGCTTTAGATAAAATTCTACCTACACCTTGTTGACCTGATAACTTACGGTCAATAGTAGCTAGAGTCATTGAGGACGCTATAATATCAAGATTTGGAAAATTAGTATGGGTTACACACTCTAAGACATTTTCACGGGTAAGATTTTTTTGAGTGTATAAATCATATAAATTCTTTTCAATAGAATTGTAGTCAAAGCCTAGATAGCTAGTTAATGATGCGTGTGGATCGGTATCAATAATTAGAACCTTAATATTCTCTTTTTGACACCAACCTGCTAAAGATGCAACTGTAGTGGTCTTACCTACACCACCTTTTTGACTTGCAATAGCCCAAACTAACACAATAGCTCCTTATTTGTCGCTAAAATTCAATTCTATGGTGTTATCCTCACCACGTACTACATTAAGATCAGCAGTACCTGCGCTACCTTGTGGAACATCGTCACCTTTAGATTTTATCAATCCACCTTCAGGTACATTGATAGTCTTAGGAGCTTCCATAGCATAACGAGAGATAGCAATTACTACCTTACGGTTCATAGCACGACCTGCAGCTGTGGCATTTGAGTATTTTGGTGAATACTGACCAAAAGCTTCAACTGCCATACGCTCAGGAATAATACCAACTTTTTCAAGCTCTTCAAGTACGGATACAGCTCTATTTGCAGATAAATCCCAGCTATTTCTAAAGATGCCATTTGGAATAAAGGTATTATCAGTATAACCACGAATACGAATGTAGTTATTGATATTTGAAATAGCTACTGCAATACGAGCAATAATAGGACGAGAAGCAGCTAATACAGAAGCACTACCTTCTGCGAAAATTAAACCTGAATTGATATTGATAGTTAACCAGTGCGGATCTTCTTCAATATCAATGAATTTTTCCATACCAGTTTCGCTAATTGCCTCTGAAATAGAACGGCGAATAGCATCAAAGTGATTACCTAGTTTACCTTCTGCCTGTGTTACAGCATCCACCTCGGTACGACCACCAATTTCATATTGATCTTTAGCACCACCTGCCTGGAAACCGCCATCACCAGTTTGAGAACCACCTTCTGGCTTATTTGATTGTGGGGTTTGATTTTGAGATACAGTATTCTCTGAGATTACAAGTTCACCTGCGCTAGTAATGTTATCAGCGTTATTCTGAGCATCTTTTTCATCATCAGAGCCTGAGGTAGTATCATCCCTCTGCTCTTTTGAAACAGTTGAGGTGGTTTGGAAATTCATCATCACACCACCATCTTCAATGATTTGCTTACCAGTATCACCTTGTTGAGCATCTAATTGAGCTTTCACAGCATCTTGAACTTCCTCAGATAACTGTTGAGCTACCGTGCCTGGGACTAAAAGGGTTCCACCTGGGGAGTTTACAATAGTTTCATTAAAAGCCTGAGCAATACTCTCAGCAATAGACTTAGCATCTGACTGCTTTGCCATTGCAAAGGCGTACAAAACTACGAATAAGGCAAACAATAAGGTCATGAAATCAGCGTAGGATACCATCCAACGCTCTAAGTTCTCATGCTCAGGTGGTTTCTTTTTCATGAACTTGCCTTATCTTATTGATTCTCTTTGCTGTCTGATGAATATACAGCAAGACGACGCTTTAACATCATGGTGTTTTCGCCAGCTGCAATTGATACTAGACCTTCTAAGGTCATGTACTTAAATAAGGTCATTTCAGCAACTACTGACTTAATTCTATTAGCAGCAGGCAAACAGATTAGGTTTGCTAGCACCAAACCGTAAATAGTTGCCACGAAAGCAACTGCAATTGCAGGACCTAACTCGTCAGGTCTATCAAGCAAACTCATAGCATGAATTAAGCCTAATACTGCACCTATGATACCCATGGTTGGGGAATAACCACCCATAGACTCTAGCATCTTTGCATAAGGCTCGTATTTAGCTTCTTCAACAGCAATGGCTTGCTCTAGAATTTGCTTTAAGGCATCTTTATCCACACCATCAACAATCATCTGAATACCATCGCGGGTATAATCATCAGATGCAGAGGCAATGGAGTTTTCAAGGGCTAACAAGCCTTGTTGTCTTGCAGTTGTTGATAAACCTACTAGTAACTCTACTTGAGCTTCAAGTCTAATGTGAGGTGGAATTAACAACCATAAAAAGCACTTTAAAGCACCTAAAATATGGGCAAATGGAAACTGCACTACACAGGCAAAGAAAGAAGCTCCAAACACTACTAAGAAAGCAGGCAATACTAACATCATGCTAGGATTAGTACCTTCTAGCATCATCGCTGCTACGATACATCCGATACCAACAAAAATTCCTAAAAAGTTCATGATCCCGCCTTTTAGTGTCTTAACCTAATTCTTTTACGATACAACCTGCAATATCACCTAATGGTAATACTAAATCTGCTACATTAGCATTTACTACGGCCTGAGGCATACCATATACCACACAGGTTTCCTCATTCTGAGCCCAGATTACAGAGCCTTTTGCTTTTAATAACTGACAACCTTCACAACCGTCAGAGCCCATGCCAGTTAAGATCATAGCTAGCACTTTGTTGCCAAAGATTTGTGCTAAGGATGCAAAAGATACATCCACACAAGGATTATAGGTTACTCTACCAGTATCTTGAATAATACGAATACGAGCCTTTAAGCCAAAACGCTCGAAAATCATCTGCTTGCCACCTGGAGCAATATAACAAGTACCAGGCTCTAGCACATCACCATCTTTTGCTTCTACTACATGCAATTGACTCATGGAATCTAATCTTGCAGCAAAGGTGTTAGTAAAAGAGCCTGGCATATGCTGTACGATTACCACAGGTACATTAAGCTTTGGAAGCTTAGGAATAATCTCTTGTAGTGCAATAGGACCACCTGTAGAGCTACCGATAGCAACTAAGCTGTGAGATTTACCAGATTTTTTAAAGGCAGTAGTTTCAGCTTTATGATCACCAAAGGTAAATTTTCTAGCAGCTGCAGGTACACCCTGCTCTGAGGATAACAACTCGTTAATCTTTTTATACTGACCTAAAGCAGCTCCTTGTGTAGGAGCTGGAGCTGATGCAGTACTTGATAAACGAGATGAAAGTGAACTTGTTGAGCTTAAAGTAGAAGTTCTTGTTGTACTTGAAAGTGTAGAACTTGGACGAGTAGCACTTAAACTTGAAGGACGTGCACTGGTGCTTGTAGATAAAGCTGGTCTAAAACCACGCACACGGCTTCTTGAAACGGCTTTTATGGCATTTAACAAAGCCTTGATTCCATCCTCACGACGGTGAGCAATGTCATCAAAGTTTTTAGGCATAAAGTCTACCGCTCCTGCCTCAAGTGCTTTAAAGGTAGAATTAGCGCCTTCAAAAGTTAGGGAGGAGAACATTAAAATAGGAGTTGGTGTCTTTACCATAATCTCTTTTACAGCTGTAATGCCATCCATAACTGGCATTTCCACATCCATAGTGATCACATCTGGATGAAGAGAAGCTGCTAAAGATACACCTTCCTTACCGTCTTTTGCCTCGCCTACAACCTGCATTGTAGGATCTGATTCAATAATCTCTTTTAGTCTTTTACGGAAAAAAGTTGAATCATCTACAATCAATACTTTGGTTGCCATAAAATTATCCTATTTATTTTAATTATAATTATTCTTATTTTAGTTTATTTATTTGTAATGGCTTCTTCTACTTTATCCATTACATTAGCTACATTAGTTTGAACTCGTTCTGCGTTCTTATGAGCATATGCTCTCATTAAACCTGGAATATCCAAAATTAGTGCAATACCACCATCAGAGGTAACAGTTGCACCTGCCATACCAGGAGTATGACGGAGCACATCATCTAAAGGCTTAATCACAACTTCTTCTTGACCTAGTAATTCGTCAACTACAAAGCCTACTAATTGAGCTGCTGATACTTGAACTAGCACAATATGAGCCTTGCTCTTCATGTACTCTTGAATTGAAACACCTTCAAACCATTGTTTCAAGAAGAATAATGGAATTGCTTTATCACGAATTACGATAGTATTTAAACCATCCACATTACGCATTGAATCTAAGTCTAAGTAGAAGATCTCAGAAATAGAGGTTAATGGTAGTGCAAAGGTTCTGTGTGAAACACTAATCATTAAGGTTGGTAAGATAGCTAAGGTTAATGGAACCTTAATCTCAATAGTAGTACCTTTACCGTAGGTGGATACTACGTGTACGATACCATTTAATTTTGAGATGTTGGTCTTAACCACATCCATACCTACGCCACGACCTGAGATATCGGTTACTTCTTTATTAGTTGAGAAACCAGGTGCAAAGATTAAGTTTAAAGCATCAGCATCTGACAATCTGTCAGCAGCAGCTTCATCCATAAGACCTTTATCTACAGCTACCTGACGTAACTTATCAGGATCCATACCCTGACCATCATCAGAGATCTTAAGTAAGATATGATCACCTTGTTGTGAAGCAGATAGGGTTACTACACCAGTTTCGTCTTTACCAGCTGCCACACGCTCAGCTGGAGATTCAATACCGTGATCACAGCAGTTACGAACCATGTGGATCATAGGATCAGCAAGTGCATCAACTAAGTTCTTATCTAACTCAGTATCCTCACCTTCCATACGTAACTCAATCTTTTTGCCAAGCTTACGAGCTAAGTCACGAACCACACGTGGGAATCTACCAAATACCTTCTTAACAGGTTGCATTCTAGTCTTCATCACAGAGTTTTGTAATTCACCTGTTACTACATCAAGATTAGAAATTGCCTTTGACATTTCCTGATCAGCTCTGCGAGATGCCATATTAACTAGGCGGTTACGTACTAGTACTAACTCACCTACTAAGTTCATAATGTCATCTAGAACTTTAGTATCCACACGCACTGTGGTGTCAGCCTCAGCTGCACTCTTACCTTCAGCGCCCTTATTCTCGCTCTTAGCAGGTGCCTTAGGAGCTTCAGCTTTAGGTGCTTCTGCCTTTGGTGCAGGAGTAGCTTTAGCAGCTTCATTAGCTTTGTTGTAGTCCTCGCCTGAAGCTACCTTAAGCTCATGAGCTTTTTTTTGTTTTTCTTTAGCATGAGTTTGTTCTTCAACATTCTCAAGCATCTTATCAAAATCAGCATCAGTGATATCGCCCTTGCTATCTTTAGCATCATCAGCACCTGGTGCATGACCTTTACCATGTAATTGATCTAGTAAAGCTTCAAACTCTTCTTCTGTAATATCATCAATTGAAGAATCATCCTGAGCTTCAGCTTTTTCTTCTACTACAGGCTCTACCTTAGGCTCTTCTTTTGGCTCAGGTTTTGGTTCTTCTTTAACTGCAGCAGGAGCTGCAACTGCAGTACCTTGAGCTAAAGCATGTAATCTGTCGATTAACTCACTTGGAGCATCGTCTGGAACATCACCATTCTTAACGCTGTCGAACATGGTAGTGATTTCATCATAAGCTTGAAGTACAGCATCCATTAAATCAGGTGACATGCTGATACGACCATTACGAAGCTCATCGAATAAGCTTTCTGCAGCATGGCATACTTCAACTAAAGATGTTAACTGTAAGAATCCAGCACCACCTTTTACGGTATGGAAACCTCTAAAGATAGCATTGAGCAAATCCTTATCATCTGGGGTTTTCTCAATCTGGACAAGCTGTTCGTTAAGATTTTCAATAATCTCTCCAGCTTCTACTATAAAGTCTTGTAGAATTTCCTCATCCATGTTCTATCTCCGTTAATTAGAATCCTAAGCTTGCAAGTAAGTCATCAACTTCATCTTGACTTGAAGCTACATTTTCTGTTTGTTCTTTTACGCTCTCAAGTGCTGGACCTTGTGGTGTTAAGCCTTGTTGAGCATCATCTTTTGTTATTGATTTTTCTTCATCTGTAAAATTCTTCAAGAAGGTAAGTAGCTTTTCTTCGACTTCTGCTACTAAGGAAATTACCTTCTGAATCATTTGACCAGTTAAATCTTGATAGTCTTGTGCAAGTAAAATAGTATTTAACTCTTCGCACAAATTCTTAGCATTATTCTGAGTAGAATGAATTAAAACATCTACGTTTCTGCACAAAGTCACAAAGTTATCTCTATCAATACGACCGTGCATTAAAGCATTCCAAGCTGGTAGTAATTTATCTACACCATTTTGTAATTGCTTAACTAAAGGATCACATGCATCCACTGCATCTAAGGTTCTTGAAGCAGCTTTATTAGTCATCTCAATAATAGAGGCTAATCTCTCTGAGGCACGTGGCATATCCACTTTTGCAATTACTTGAATACGCTCATCTTCAGCAAAGGCTTTAATTGCATTGTGCAAATCACGGGTTAAAGTACCCACTTGCTCAAATACTTGACCGCATTTAGTTTGACAACAAGAATTTGATAAAGAGCATAGCTTTGCTACAGCTTCCTCTTGCATGCCAGCTTCTACTAAACACTTGATCTCATCAAGATCGTCAACTGTTAAAATTTTTTTAGTTTCTTCGACCATGATTGACCTAAACCTTATTCAAAACGCTCAAAGATCTTATCTAACTTTGCTTTTAAAGTTGCTGCAGTAAATGGCTTTACAATGTAGCCGTTTACACCAGCTTTAGCAGCTTCAATAATTTGCTCTCTCTTAGCTTCAGCGGTAACCATAAGTACAGGCATAGCCTTTAACTTAGGACTCTTACGAATAGCTTTTAGCAAATCAATACCTTGCATAATTGGCATATTCCAATCGGTTACCACAAAGTCAAAATCACCAGCCTCAAGCATTGGTAATGCTGTAGCACCGTCATCAGCTTCGTGGGTATTATTAAAGCCTAAATCTCTTAATAGATTTTTAATAATACGACGCATTGTTGAGAAGTCATCAACAATTAAGATCTTGATATTCTTATCCAAGATAGTCTCCTTTTTAAGGTAACTTTAAGGTAACAGTATCTAACCTAGTCAACCTTTTACTTATTTTTATAGTGATTTTCTATACAAAAAGCCACTATAAAATATAAAAATTGATACACAAACCTAAATTGTACTCCAATCTTTAAGCGCAGATCTCAATCTTGCCATGGATTCTGAGAGTAACTGACTAATTCTAGATTCACTTAAATCTAAAACTTTTCCAATTTCTTTTAGGTTTAATTCCTCATCATAATACAAGGCTAACACCTGCTGATTTCTTGTAGGTAAGCCTTTAATTGCTAAAGCTAATGCTTTTTTAAATTTAGCTGAGGCTAAGATTTCAAACAATTTATCTTTTGTATGATCACTGCCCTCTGCTATTACATCGTCAGAAACTCCTAAATCTTCAATACCAACCATCTGAGTTGATGCTGAATCTAGAAGCATTTGGCGATATTTTTCTAAATCTACACCTAATTCTTGTGCAATCTCAGACTCTGTAGGCTCACGACCTAACTTGTGAGACAACTTTGAAACTGCACTTGCGATATTACGGGTATTTTGGTGCACACTGCGAGGAGCCCAATCAGATTGACGCATCTGATCGATCATGGCACCGCGGATACGGATAGAAGCGTAAGTTTCAAAGACAGCACCATGACCTTCCTCGAAATTATTTACCGCATCCATAAGCCCAATCATGCCCGATTGGATTAAATCGTCTAATTCTACACTAGCAGGTAGTCTTGCCTTAAGATGCAAAGCGACACGCTTTACTAGCGGAGCAAATTTCTCCACTAATACGCTCATATCAGCTTTCTTTTGAGCTTGATAAACTTTAGCACCGTTTAATACTGCAGACATACCTTTCCACTTTTTTATATTTTAGCTAATTATTCAATTACTTAATAATAAGCGTTTTTATTATTCTTTCTTATTGTTGCTGATCAAATTTTCAACAAAAAATTCTAAATGACCACCTGCAACTTGAGGTATTGGCCAGGTAGTAATACGATTAGCTAAAGTCTTAAAGGCTCTTGCTGCAGGTGAGGTTGGGAACACATCAACCACACAAGATCTTTGACGAATAGCTTTACGCATGTTCATATCCACTGGGATACAAGCTACTAACTCTAAGGTAGCATCAATAAATCTCTCGGTTACAGTAACTAGTTTTTGATACATCAATTTACCTTCATCTAATGAATGTAATTGATTACCAATAATCTTGAATTTATTTACACCGTAGTCACGAGATAAAACTTTCATCTGAGCATAAGCATCAGCAACAGAAGTTGGCTCATTGCAAACTACCATTAGAACATCTTGAGCGGCACGGCAGAAGGATAAAACCATGTCAGAGATACCAGCTGCGGTATCTACAATAAAGAAGTCGATGTCCTCTTTTAAGGTAGAAAATGCTCTAATTAAACCTGCGTGTTGTTCAACAGATAGCTCTACCATCTGTTTTAAACCTGAAGATGCTGGCACAATTCTTAGACCATGAGGACCTGTTTGTAAAATATCCTCAAGTTCACACTCACCGTTTAACACATGGCCTAGGTTTTTATCAACTTTTAAACCTAACATCACATCGATATTAGCCAAACCTAAGTCAGCATCAAATAGCATTACTTTTTTGCCAAGTAAACACAAAGCAACTGCAATATTAAGTGAAACGCTAGACTTACCAACACCACCTTTACCACCGGTTACAGTGATAACTTTTACCTGGCGTTTTTTAGTTGCAATTTCTTCCATATTTCATCCTTCTTTATATGTTCTTTTTAAAGCACATTCTCATCTAGTGCTACTTTAGCAACATCATTTTCTACTGCACTTAAGGCTTTTAGAGCTAAATTGCGAGCATTAGGGATCTGCAAATCCTCAGGTACTCTTTGACCATCTGTTACATAAGATAACGTCAATTCTTTACTTAAACATAAAGATAATGCATCAGCTATAGATTCAGACTCATCTACTTTAGTAAGAATAAGTCCTTGTACGCCTAGTGAACTAAAATGCTCATAAGCTTGCTCTAAAACTCTTCTTTGGGCAGTAGCTGGTAAAACTAAATAATGTTTTAGTTTTAATTTTGCTTGCTGTTTTAACTGTGCAAGTTGTGTGCCAAATCTTTCATCTTTTAAGCCGACACCTACGGTGTCTACTAAAACTAAGCTCTTATCTTTTAAGGTATAGAGCATCTGAGGCAATTCATCAAGCGATTTTATCGCAAATGTTGAACAGCCCATGATACGACCGTAAGTCTTAACTTGCTCTACAGCACCAATACGATAATGATCTGCGGTGACTAAAGCTACTCTATCAGGACCAAATTTCATAACAAAACGAGCAGCTAATTTAGCTAAAGTTGTTGTTTTTCCGACACCAGCAGGACCTATAAGTGTCACAATTCCGCCTTGTGAAACAATTTCATCATTACCAACTTGTAATTTATCCTCAACAATTGAGGCTAATTGTCTCCAAGCAAAATTAAATGAAGCATCTGAGTCAATCTTATCGGATAAAGCTAAAGCCACCTTTTTATCAAAGCCTGAGCCTAAAAGTAACTCATAAACCATAGCTTTAACAGGCTCTTCTCTCTTTTTACTATCGGCCATTAAACCTGCTAACTCAAATTGTAATAATTTGCGAATGGAATCTACTTCCTGACGCATCTTAGACAATTCACTCTTATCTTTAGCAGATTCCTTTGACTCATAAGAGCTGATACCATGAGAGTTTTCAACCTTTAAAGCTTGCTTTTTCTCTTCTTCGTTTAAGAATAGATCTTTAAGACCTGTTTGCTCAGATAAAGGAGCAGGTGGAGCTTTCTTATTAGGAGCACTCTTAGGGGTAGTATTAGTTGAAGCTTGTTTACTTTGAACCTGTTGTTGACGCTCTAAGATCTCCAAAAGGCTCTTAGCAAAGCCTTGTGCCTTTTGACCGCCAACACTTGTTTGTGAGGCTTTAAGTTTTGCATTAGCTTGACCTAAAGTTACCTCATCTTCCTTTAACATTCTTGATAAAGGACCATTGTCTTTAGCTGCTTTACTAGTAATGGTATTAGTGGTGCTAGGTTCAATAGGAGTTGAATGTGGTGTAATAGTTTCTTCTACACCAGCAATGATTTCCACACCACCTTCAATACGCTTGTTGGACATAATTACAGCCTCTGCGCCTAGCTCTTCCTTAATTTTAGCTAGGGCTTGACGCATATCCTTTGCAACAAAGCGTTTTAATTTCATGTTAATCTCGTTATTATTTTTCTAATCTAATTACGCAAAAAATTACTCAAATATCAATTTTGCATAATCATAAGGTAATAAGTCAATAAATTCCGTTACTTAAACTACAATATTGTTAAGTAATTAAGCAAAAATCAAGATTTTTTGAGCTAAATCTCCTATCGCATAGAGATATTACCAGCTTGATTTTGATTTCCGACAACGCTTACGATTTTTATTTGTTTATCGTCAGGTACTTCCTGATAGGACAACACCCGAAGTCCTGGGATAGTATTCTTTACAAAGCGAGATAAGGTAGAACGCAACATACCTGAGGTTAATAAAATAGCAGGCTCGCCTTCCATTTCCTGAGCTTGAGTTGCATCCATCAAAGACTGTTGAATTCTCTGTGCCATACCAGGCTCAATACCAATACCTTCAGAGCCACCTGTCTCTAAAGACTTATGCAATACTTTCTCTAGGTCTGGAGCAAGCGTAATTACAGGAACAATATTTTCCGATCCCACAATATCTTGAATAATAAGACGTCTCAATCCAATACGGCAAGCTGCTGTTAAAACTTCAGGATCTTGACTCTTAGGACCATACTCTACTAAGGTTTCAAGAATAGTACGCATATCACGAATAGGCACACCTTCGTTTAAAAGGTTTTGCAGGATATGAGTTAATAAACCTAAATTTACCACCGCAGGAACTAGACCATTTACAAGTTTAGGTTGAGTCTTAGCTACAATATCTAGGATATTTTGCACTTCTTCTTGTCCAATTAAAGAAGCACAGTTATTAGCTAGAATTTGAGATAAGTGGGTTGCAATTACTGTAGAGCAATCTACCACGGTATAACCTAAGCCTAAAGCTTTGTCATTATCAGCTTTACTAATCCAAACGGCATCTAAACCAAAGGCAGGATCTTTTGCTTTTAATCCAGGAATATCACCAAAGACTTGACCTGGATTGATAGCCATATCGCGCTCAGGTTGAATTTCAGCTTCACCAAAGGTTACGCCCATTAAAGTAATACGATAAAAGTTAGGACCTAAATCAAGATTGTCACGAATATGCACTGGTGGTATTAAGAAACCTAAGTCTTGAGATAACTTCTTTCTTACACCTTTTACACGATTTAATAGTTCACCGTTTTGGTTTTTATCTACCATAGGTATAAGTCTGTAACCTACCTCTAAACCTATGACATCTACCTCAGATACATCATCCCAGGACAACTCTTTTTGCTCTACAGGAGGTTTAGCACCATCAGCACCACCTTTAAGATCTTTAACTAAAGCTGCCTTTTCTTTTTGTTTTTGATGTCTTTCAACTAAATAACCAATACCTAAACAAATAGAAGCTAAAAGCAAGAAAGCTACATGTGGCATACCAGGTACAATACCCATAATGCCGATGACACTTGCTACAATGTACATAGTCTTAGGACGGGAGAACAAATCGGTAACCACTTGTTGGCCCATTTCCTGTTTAGAGCTACTTTGTCTTGTAACAATAATAGCTGCAGCTACAGAAAGTAATAAAGATGGGATTTGAGCAACCAAACCATCACCAATGGTTAAGATTGCAAAGATAGATGCCGCCTGTGCTACAGATAAATCAAAGTTAAACACACCGATGATGATACCACCTACAAGGTTAATCACCATGATGAGTAAACCTGCTACCGCATCACCTTTAACAAACTTTGAAGCACCATCCATAGCTCCGTAGAAGTCTGCTTCACGTGTTACATCAATACGACGTTCACGGGCGGTGTCCTGATCGATAATACCTGCATTTAAGTCAGCATCAATAGACATCTGTTTACCAGGCATAGCATCCAAGGTAAAACGAGCTGAAACCTCAGCGATACGTCCTGCACCTTTGGTTACCACCTGGAAGTTAATGATAATTAAGATAGCAAATACGATGATACCAACCGTGTAGTTACCACCCATTACCACGTTACCAAAAGCTTCAATAACTTTACCAGCTGCCTCAGTACCATCTTGTCCATGTAGCAAAATCACACGAGTTGAAGCTACGTTTAAGGACAATCTTAAAATGGTGGTTAAAAGTAAAACAGATGGGAATGATCCAAAATCTAGTGGCTTTTTAGAATAGATAGAAACTAGTAATACCACCATAGATAAGGCAATGTTGACACTAAAGAGAATGTCTAACAAGAAAGGTGGCATCGGTAAAGTGATCATAGATAGGCAAGCTAACACCAAGATCGGAGTACCTATCTTGAACATAGAGACTTTCTTATAGGCAGTTGAGCCTATAGCTAATCCCTTAGCTACTTTACTATTTTTTTTAGCAGCTCCTAAAAAATTAAGGGCAGGTGCTTTTATCTTGTCTAAAAATGCCACTTGTCAAAATTCCGTTATCTAAAAAAAGCTTTTTTATAATTATGCAATATTTGTACCTAATCACCACCAAATAACTTATCAAACTCTTTTAACTTTGTGATAAGTTGCTTATATTCGTGCCATTTACCACGATAAACCTCTTGGGCAAAGGTATGAATTTGCACATTTGCAGGTAATTGCTCTTGAGTTTCTAAAAGCACTGTAATTTTTGGAATTAACACAAATTCAAGCCATTGATGAAATTCCATGGTATCCATAAAAAAAGGAGTGGTAGACAAAAAGGCTTTATCATTTGGTCTATTCTTACCATAAGACCACAAACCTAGAGCTATAAGCTCCTGTTCAATTTGTTGCAGGGAGGATTTTATAGCGTATTTTTTCTCAAAACTTATCATTCTTTAGCTTTGCTCACTAAAATATTGTTCTAAGATAGTCACAGCACTTAAAGAGTCAATTGCACCTTTATCAGAGGCTAATGCTCTAAATCCACCTTGGCTGAAGATCTCTTCTTTAGCAGAGGCTGAAGTTAAGCGCTCATCTACAAAATTAACTTTAATTTTAAAATTCTGCTCTATTCTATGACCAAACTTTAAGGCACGTTTGGTCATAAGTTGCTCAGAGCCATCCATATTTAAAGGCAAACCTACTACCACTATTGAAGGACACCAGTCTTTAAAAAGTTTTTGTAATTGTGCTTCATTAGGAATACCGTCTTTTGCGCTAATACATTTTTGAGCTGTAGCAGTTTTAGTTACAGTGTTACCTGTTGCAACTCCAATATGGCGCATACCAAAATCAAAAGCTAAGATTGTAGCCATAAAAACCTTATGAGAAAATAATTGGTTGACGTCTACTATAACCTAATAAAGATGCGGTAAAGACGTTATACTCTTTTATAGATTCAAAACAGTCATCCCCAAGTTTTTGAGCAATGGAGCTTGCTGCTAAGGTAGTGGAGATCACTATAGGTAAATTGCGCTCATTGCGGATACGTAAAAGTTCTGCAAATACTTGTCTATCAAATTGAGTTAAGTTCTCATTGTTTTGACAAAAACCGTCAATGATAAGTAAGTCTACAGAAATATACTTCTCCCAATTAGCAGCTTTCTCTTGCACATCAAAAGAATTGTCAGTCTGTCCTGGAGTTCTATTACGCTTAATTTGGCTAAAGGTGCACATTTCTACTTCTTTAAAGTGCTTTACTAAAAACTCATTAGCCACACAGTTACACAATACGGTCTTGCCAGAGCCAGGACCACCTTGAATTAAGAATAAAGGAGCTGTAGTTACAAATTCTTTAGGTAAATTTAGGGTTGAGCAAAAGGATTTAGCAATCTCAATTGCCTTTCGATTAAAATCGTCTTCTTTGATTTTATCAAAGGTAAATTGACCACTGATATGACCTTGCTTATGTAAGGTATCAATAAAATTCTGATGTCTTTGCTGTCTTTGTTTAGCAATTTCAATACTTGCTAAATGTGCTTCTCTACGTCTTATGGTAGCTACATCTAACTTTTCCTCATCAGAAGGTAGGGTTACCTTTTTATGAGTCAAAGTTTCAATAGCTTTAATTAAAGTTGAAAGTCCATTGTGCATTCCACCTTTATATTCCTTGTCAGACATATCAGCTCCACTACATAAACATTTGTAATGGCGTAATTTTACAATACAAAAGCACAGTAATTAAGGAAAAGTTCGCAAAAATTAGGAGTTAGAATCTATTTAATTAAAGTTAATAGATTTAAAGTCTTACTTTTTTAAGTTCAGCCTTTAAGTTAGCAAAAAAAAGCCTTACTAAACTCATGCTTAGTAAGGCAAGACTGTTAATTATTTATTCTGTAAAAAATTAAGACTTTTTAAAACGGTTTTGATAAAAGAACATAGGAGGAATTGCTATAGCTAAGCTTATGCTTAGCATGATAGCAAAAGCTCTCATGCCATGATGAAAAATCGACAATAATTCATGATTTACATTCACTGACTCATTTAAGTGAATTAAAGTTGCAAGTGACACTAAGCAATTGTAAGCATCCATACCTGGAATTAGGGAGATAATAGATGCTACAGTAAATACTTGTCTTGGAACTTCAATTCTTGGAGCTACAAAGATAAAACCTATCGACATCACTGCACAAGCTATAAAAGTTGAGACCACAATAGGAACATCAAAACCATTTAACAGTAAGGTTCTTACAAACCTTACTTGAGCTCCAGAAATTGCTATATACAAAAGCAATTTTCTAGGTACTGCAAACAACATAGCAAAAGCTACAGCAATAAAAGCAGCACACACAGTTTGCAAACAGAGATTTAATAAAAAGTCATAATCAAGGAGTTTAGACATAGATTACGCACAAAGCTCCAAATAAACCAATAAACGCAGCGGTTGTTAAAAGTACTGAGTACATAAGCCTTTGAAGTCCCATTTCCATATAGCCTTTAAAGGTATCTAAAAAGCCATTCATGTAAGGGAAACCTGGAACTAACAATAAGGTAGTAGCCATTAGGGCTAAAGTGATGTTTTTACCATCTATAGCTAATAGGTAACCTGCTAAAAAGGTGGTAAGGCAACCTAAAAAAGAGCTAATCATAAAGGCGAAATTCTCAAAATATCCTTTTTTAATCAGCATAAAGCGGAAGAACATCAATACAAAGCCACCAAATAAAGCTGAGATACAGACTTTTAAATCACCACCATTACAATAAGCAAAGCATAAAGCTGCCACTGATTCTATGATAAGTAAGAAATTCTTATCATAAGAACGAGGTCTTACAGCTCTTATCTTGTGGTAAATCTCGGATAAATCAGTAAGTTCACCTTTTTCTACACTACAACCTAATTTGTACAATCTTGTAAGAGAGCTCATATTGATGCCAACTTTAGCAATAGTTCTTTCACAAGTGGTGTAATGTCCTGTAGCATCAGCTATCTTAATGTGGATAGAGCTGTAGGTTAAAGTAACCTCAGGATACTGAACCTCTAGGGCTTTAGCCATTTTGTAAACAGAGGATACTATCACCCTCGTTTCGGCTCCACACAAGGTAAGTCGCCAACCGTAGGTACATAAAATTTTGGCAATAAAATTCAATCTAGACGATTGATCTAAATCAAGAGTTCTCATGATAGCTTAGTTATATAAACACTCAGAGTTATCTTCTAAAGAGGTATTGTCAGTATTAGAGATTGCATGATCTACAACTTTTCCACTCTTTGATTTAATTAACACATGAGATGGGCATTTCTCATGCAAAGCTTGAGCTTCAACAGAATCATTGCCATTCTCATCTAAATCCCAAGCAGCTTCCATAGTTGCAAAACAGGAAAAAGAAACAGCTATCATTAAACCAGACAAAACTTTTAACACAGTAATTTTCATTTGATTACACCTTGTAAAGTAACAAAAAAGGTAAGTTTTGTAGTAAGGCCTTATTACTTTTGCAGGTGGCATTATAGATATTTAAAAGAGATTTAACTCAGTTTTGCTACATAATAAGATTTAATATAGGTCACATTTACCATAACAATTTGTAATACCTAATCTCATAATTTTCTGTGTTAGAATTTTTCAAAACAACCAGACTAATGGGTTAATTTTGTATATAAATTAAAATGATTGATATAAGACTAAAAGTATTTGTGAGTGTGGCTATTAATCTTAGCTTTACCAAAGCATCAAAAGAGTTATTCAAATGCCAACCAGCTATCAGTAGACACATTCACGAGCTTGAAGAAGAATTTGATACTAAGCTTTTTATCAGAAAAGCAAACTCCATTGAGCTTACAGAATCAGGAAAATTACTCTTAAAACATGCTAAAACTATCCTAGCAAATTACGAGAACTTAGCTTTTGAGATGAATGCTTTAAATGAAAAGTTTGAAGGTAATTTATCAATAGGCGCCACTCCAACCATATTGCAGTTTGTGTTACCTCAGCTTTTAGTAGAATTTAAAAAGCTCTATCCTAATATCAAAATTACAGTAAGTACTGGTAACACAGCTTTTGTTGAAAATTTGGTATCAACAACAAAAGTTGATTTAGGTCTTGTTGAAGCTTGTAATTTTAGAACTGATTTACATTACACTCCTTTTAAAGAGGATGAGCTTGTAGCATTTGTTCGTTATCACTCACCTCTTGCAAAACAAAAAGTAATCTCCTTAAGTGAACTTAAAACAGTGCCACTCATTCTAAAAGATGAAGGTACTGTAACAAGAACTTTAATTGAAGATCAACTTAAAGATAAAGGCGAGAATATCGAGGATTACAATATTGAGATGAGTTTTTCTGATGCTCAATCTGTAAAAGGATTTGTAGAAAATTCTGATACCATTGGCATTCTATCTCAGATTTCAATTGAGGCAGAACTTAAAAGACGTGAAATTAAAAAGTTAAAAATCGATGGATTAAAGCTTAAAAGACCATTTTCGTTAGTTCAAGTTGATAAAGACTCTTTAGGCACTGTTAAAAAATTTAAAAAGTTTCTAAAAGACTTCTACTCTAAATAATCTATTTCTATCCTTATACCTATCTATCACCTTTGTTTGTGATTTATAAGGTAGCTTGCAAAATTTGCAAGCTACCTTTTCTTTTTTTGATCAAGCTTTGAAAAATCTCATAAATTTAACAATTTATTGTGCCCAAGTTTTAACTTTTCAAAGCAAAGGCGTTACACCAAGCCTTTTTAGGTGTAAAACATACCTTATATACATATAACAAAAAAATAAGAATTTGGATTAGGTATGTACAAACACACACTAAAAATTTTAGGCATACTAGTGTTAACTGTGTGTCAGTTAAATGAAGCTCACGCAAATACCATTACCGTTGTAACTAAAGGAGCAAGCGCAGATGGCTCCATGCTTGTAAGTTGCTCTAATGACGGTTTTAATATCGATCCTAGTATTACCTTTATCGATTCAAAAAAGCACAAAGACGATACTTTAAAAGATATTTTCCCTGTTGCTACAGTTTATGGTGAAATTCCTGATTTAAACTGTACTTATGTACCAAGATTAAATGATAAAAGTCGTACTTTAAATTATTACTATAAAGATTTAAAAGAGACTTTACCTATAGGTAAAATCCTACAAGAGCAAAAGACTTATGCCTATCTTGATGGAGACAGTGGCATTATCAATGAATACGGTCTTTGCGTTGCTGTATCTACAAATCACACCTCTCTTTATGATTATATTGATATCAAAGAAGCTTCAGGAGTGTTCTGTGCCCAAGAGCTTTCAAGAATTGCCCTTGAGCGTTGTAAAACCGCCCATGAAGCTGTGCTACTTGTAGGTAGTTTAATTGATACTTATGGGTTATGGGGAAAACCACAGACCTTAGTCATTGCAGATAAGACAGAAGCTTACTGCATGGAAATGATGCCTTATCTTGATAAAAAGCATCACAATCAAGCTTATTCTTTTTGGATTGCAAAAAAAATTGAGGATGGCACCTTCTTTGTAAGTGCCGATCAGTTCAAAATAAGAGCTATTGATAAAAACGACGATACTCTAATTTACAAACCTAATCTTGATAAGCTTTTAAAAGAGTTAAAACTAGCAAAAATAAATAAAGATGGTCTTGTAGACTGGTTAACCTCTGTTAAGGGTACTGAAATCTATCCTTATTACTCTATGCGTAGAGTTTGGAGAGGTTACAGTATCATGAAGCATTCAGCTCACTTCTCCCCTTATGTAAAAGGATATGATGACTCTTACCCATTTAGTGTCATTCCTGATAAAACTATCAGCACTCAAGATCTGATGATGCTACATCGTGATACTTATGCTGGTACCAAATTTGACTCTAGCACTAAAGAAAGTGGTGGCTTTTTCGCATCCCCTTACACTTATGATAAGTATGAAAGTGAAAGAGCTTTTAACAATGCTTCAACCACCTACACTACAATTGCACAAGTTGGAAAAGCTCTGCCTGCTCCAATTGCATGGATTGCTATCAATACCCCTGCTGAAAACAGCTTTGTGCCTTTGTGTGTTGCTAAACTTCCTGATGCTTATACCAAGGTTTCAAGAGCAAACTTTGATAAAACTAAATTGTGGTGGTCAGCAAGCTTTGTGGGTACTTTAACAAAAGCTTACTACTTTACCATGATTGATAATGTAAAAATCAAAGCTATGGAATCAGAGCAACGTGCTTTTGATTTGTTAAAAGAATATCAAAATGTAAGTAAGAATGATTTCTTCACGCTTATCAACTCTAATGCCATCTTGTTAGTTAACAAATGGCACAATCTTTACCATAAGCTTTTAGAAATTCATGACAATGGTTTTAAGTTGCGTTATGCAGAAGGTCATAACCCAAAGTTTACACCTGTAGATAAGTATCGCAAAAAGGTTGTAAAAAAGCCTGTAAAGACTGATGACAAAAAAGAAAAACCACAACTTACCCCAAAGATTAACGACAAATAGGCTCTAAAAGATGAGAATTACTAAAACCTTATTTACAGTTTCTATGTTAGCTTTATTAGTACCCCAGACTTATGCTTGTACAACTGCGCTTTTAACCAAGGGTGCATCAGCTGACGGTAGTATGTATGTAACCCACTCTAACGACGGTTACACAGGTGACACAAGTGTAGTTTATGTGCCAGCAGCCGATCATGAGGAAGGAGAGGTACGTTATGTATATCCTTCAGCTTGTGCTCGTGAACCATATCCCACCTACAACACTGACTACACCCCTCGTTTAAATGTTGATGGTCGTGG
Source organism: uncultured Succinivibrio sp. (assembly GCA_902785325.1). Lineage (GTDB taxonomy): Bacteria > Pseudomonadota > Gammaproteobacteria > Enterobacterales > Succinivibrionaceae > Succinivibrio. The sequence goes on from CACZXZ010000004.1 coordinate 73,556, forward strand.
TCCTGATTATCAATTTGAAGGAGTGGATAAAACCATACCTTTAGGATCAATTCCTCAGGTAAAGCACACTTATGCATATCTTGATAGTAACTATGGCATTATCAATGAGCACGGTTTAATGCTAGGTGAATGCACCGATAGCTCTGACAGATTTGATTACATTAAACCAGGTGAAGGCACCGGTATTTTCTACTCCTCAGAATTAGGTCGTGTAGCCTTAGAAAGATGTAAAACTGCTAAAGAAGCAATTGCTTTAATGGGCGATTTAATTGACAAATACGGACTTTGGGGTACTGCTGAAACCTTACTAGTTGCTGACAAAGATGAAGGTTGGGTAATTGAAATGGAGCCTAACCCATCTGGTAAGGGTGGCTTTTGGGTAGCTCAAAAAGTACCTGATGGAGAATTCTTTATCGCAGCTAACCAATTTAGAATTAGAAGTCTTGATCCTAATAACAAAGATCAGATCTTCCATCAATCTATGATTGACGAATTGAAAAAATTAGGCTGGGCAGTTTTTGATAAAGAAGGTCATTTAGATTGGTTAGAATCTATTAGAAGTGTCGAGAGATTCCACCCATACTCTTGCCTTCGCCGTGTATGGAGAGGTCTTGATATGGCAGCTCCATCCTTAAAACTTAATCCATGGCCTGAATCTGGTAATACTAAAGAGTATCCATTCTCTGTAAAACCAGATCAGAAAATGACTTTAGAAGATCTGATGAGTATTCATCGTGATAGCTATATTGGCACTGAATTTGATTACACTAAAGGTGAGACTGGTGGTTTATTTGCACAACCTTACAGCTTTGGTTTGTACAACAAAGAGCGTGTGATCTCCACAACTAGTATTACCTATATTTGGATCAATCAGTTTAATGACAAATTACCAGCACCTATTTCTTGGATTGCCCTAACCTCCCCTGGTGAAAGTGTCTTCGTACCACTTCCTGTAGCTCCTATCACTGACATCTACAGTAGAGTTAACAGAAAAATCTATGACGAAAACAAGATGTATTGGGCTGCAACCTCTGTAGGTACCTTAACTCGTGGTTACTACTCTCCTTTTATCACCCAAGTAAAAGATACCGCTACAAGACTTGAGAATGCCTCTAAGTCTCTTATCAATACTTCTTTAAATTTATCTCATGATGAGTTTAATAAGGCTCTACTTATGAATGCTAAAAAGAACTTTGAGGTTTGGAGAGATTTGCCAGGTAAACTTATTGCTTCAATCAACAATGGTGGCAATATCAAGTATGCCAAAAATCAAGGACCAAAACTTTTTAGACCTAAAAACTACAAAGATCCTAAAGAAGATCTAAATATTAGTGAGAATAAACCTAAAGAAGAAGGAAAAATCGATACTGTATTATCGACTAATTCTGATGAGGTGTTAAAGCAGGATATCTCAAATCCACCTGCTTATGTAAAGCTTTCACAAGCAAACTAATTTTGACTTCTATTAACTATTAAAAGGTAAGCAAAAGCTTGCCTTTTCTTTTGCCAAAACGTTGCTCTCAAGATACAAAAACACCTCCTAAAAGGAGGTGCTAAAAGGATTGCTTAAAGCTTTTTAGGCTTATAGTTTCTCAAAGTGAGCACCAGCACAAGCGGTAGTCTCAAAGATAGTAGCATCGATACCAGATACTGCCTTGTATTGAGCATTAACAGCATCTTTAACCTTTTGTACATTCTCTGGCTCAACAACAGCTACTACGCAGCCACCAAAACCACCACCAGTTTGACGTACTGCAGCTTTTTGCTCGCCTAGAGTGTTCTTTACAATGTCTACAAGGGCATCTGTTTCTTTTACGGTGATTTCAAAATCGTCTTTCATAGAAACGTGAGATTGATACATTAGTTTAGCTAGAGTATCTAAATCACCCTTTTCAAAAGCAGCACTTGCCTCTAACACGCGCTCATCTTCAGTGATTACGTGTCTTGCACGACGATAAGTTTCATCATCCATTTGAGACTTAAACTTTTCTAATTGAGCCATGGTTGCATCACGTAGTAAATCAACGCCCATGATCTTTGCTGCCTTTTCACAGCTTTCACGACGGTCGTTGTACTCAGAGCCTACTAACTGATGCTTGATGTTAGAATTGATAATTAGAATAACTAAGTTTTGTGGTACAGCAACTTGAGTTAACTCATAGCTCTTACAATCAATTCTTAATAAGTGATCTTTTGTACCATTAGCACTAATAGCCTGATCCATGATACCGCACTTCATACCGATGTAAGCTTCAGCTGCTTGACCAATTAAAGCTACATCCATAAGTTTAGTACCTAAACCAAAAGCGCTTGATAATAAGTGACCAAAGCAAACCTCTAGGGAAGCAGATGAGGATAGACCAGCACCTGGTGGCACATCACCTTTGATAGCGATATCTAAGCCTTGAACCTTATCACCATACTTTTTTGAAAATTGATAAGTTACACCACGTAGGTAATTTACCCATAACTTGCTTGCGTGCTTTTCAATTTGTGGTGCGATTTCAAACTCGTCGTAATCATTATTCATGTCGCAAGCTAGCACACGAATTTTGTTAGTGCCATTTGCTCTTGCATACATGCAAGTACCATACTTAATTGCACAAGGTAGCACGAAACCACCATTGTAATCAGTGTGCTCACCGATGATGTTTACACGACCTGGAGCATACTCATACATGGTAGGCTCTGCGTTGAATTTAGCCTTGAATGCTTGTTTGCAAATAGTTTGAATATCTGACATAAGTAAATCCTTTTGTTGTTTAGCTTTTTTCCTCCTACCTTTGTAGGTAGGAGTATTTTTTATTATTTCTTTAATGAATAGTGCTCATCAGGTAGTGCACGTAAACGCTCTGCTGCCTGCTCTGGAGTTAAATCACGCTGTTTTTCAGCTAATAACTCAAAGCCTGCTACGAACTTACGTACGGTGGCACTACGTAATAGAGGTGGATAGTAGTTAGCATGTAACTGCCACTCGCTATGATCTTTACCATCTACAGGAGCATTGTGCCAGCCCATAGAATAAGGGAAGGAGCACTCAAATAGATTGTCATAACGGCAAGTTAATCTCTTGATAGCTACTGCTAAATCATCACGTTGAGCATCAGTTAATTGATCGATAGTTTGAACCTTGAACTTAGGTAAGATCATAGTTTCAAATGGCCAGAATGCCCAGAATGGAACTAAAGCCACAAAGTACTCAGTTTCAAATAAAATACGCTCTTTCTTCTTTAATTCAGCATTTACATAATCTAGTAATAATGGTGAATTGTGTTTTTGATAGTACTTTAATTGCTGATTGTATTCTTTAGTTAATTCCTCAGGAATAAAGTTACAAGCCCAAATTTGGCCATGTGGGTGAGGATTTGAGCAGCCCATGATAGCGCCCTTATTCTCAAATAACTGTACGTATTTGTAGTCTTTTGACAATTCAGTAAATTGACTTGCCCATAAATCTACAACTCCACGAATGCCTTTTAAATCCATTAAAGGTAGAGTCTTTGAGTGATCAGGGCTAAAGCAAATTACTCTTGCGGTACCACGAGCTGGCTCAAGCTGGAATAATTCCTCAGATTCAGGAGCATCAAGTGGAGTATCTGGGGTTAAAGCAGCAAAGTCATTTGTAAACACATAGTTTTGCTCATACTTTGGATTAACATCACCACTGATACGAGTATTGCCAGGACACAAATAACATTTCTCGTCGTAAGATGGCATAGCACTTTGAGGTAACTTCTCAACCTGACCTTGCCATGGACGTTTAGCACGATGAGGTGACACTAAGATCCATTCACCTGTTAAAGCATTAAATCTTCTGTGAGGATGATCTGAAATATTAAATGAAGTCATTTTATCTACCTTTAATGTTTGTAAATGGACTTATTAGTCCTCATAACCGTTAGGATTATTCTTTTGCCAGTTGTAAGAATCAGCTGTCATGTCATCTAAGGTCTTAGTTGCTACCCAACCTAATTCTTTCTTTGCCTTGCTTGGATCAGCATAGCAAGCTACTACGTCGCCACTACGACGTGGTGCAAACTTGTATGGAAGCTCTCTGCCAATTGCCTTTGAAAAAGCCTTTACCATATCTAATACAGAGTAACCAGTACCTGTACCTAAGTTGTAAATGTAAGTACCACTCTTATTTAAGCAGTGATTTAAAGCAGCTACGTGGCCTTTTGCTAAATCTACAACGTGGATGTAGTCACGTACACAAGTACCATCAGGGGTTGGATAATCATTACCAAAAATGCTTAATTCCTTTAGACGACCTACAGCAACTTGAGTTAGGTATGGCATTAAGTTATTTGGAATACCACGTGGATCTTCACCGATTAAACCAGACTCATGAGCTCCTACTGGGTTAAAGTAACGTAATAACACCATGGAGAACTCGTTGTCAGCGTTTTGTAATTCCTGACACATATACTCAATATCAACTTTAGTTTGACCATATGGGCAGTTAGCACGCTTAACAGGAGATTCTTCTGTTAATGGTACTGAATCAGGCTCACCATAAACGGTAGCTGAGGATGAGAAGATGAAATTCTTGCAGTTAAATTCACGCATTACAGCTAAAAGCACACGAGCACCGTTAACATTGTTATCGTAGTACTCTAAAGGCTTCTTCATAGACTCGCCTACAGCCTTTAAACCAGCAAAGTTAATTACTGCATCAATCTTGTAGTTAGTAAATACAGTCTCTAATTGCTCACGATTTCTAATATCGCCAGCTACAAAAGGAACTGTTTTACCTACAATCTTGTTTACTCTTGCAAGAACTGCAGGTTTTGAATTGTAAAAGTTGTCATAAATAACTACATCGTAGCCTGCGTTTACAAGTTCAATCACTGTGTGTGAACCAATGTAGCCTGCGCCACCTGTTACTAAAATTGTTGCCATCTTACTTCACCTCAAAATAGCATAGATACGTCATGTAAGCGTTTACATAAATTATATTCTATCGTAAAATATTTACAAGCATTTGTTTTGACAAAAATCACAATTTTGTCAAAATAATAAAAAATTACTGTAAAATTAACGCATTATTTTAAGTAAATAATAATCACAAAGAATTTAAAACTAAAACAATTTCTTTTAAAGATCCTATGGCTGCCACAATTAAAGATGTCGCTTTAAAAGCAAATGTATCTGTAGCTACAGTTTCTCGTGTTTTAAACGGTACTGCTAAAGTTTCTGATACAGCTAAAGCTGCAGTATTAAAAGCACAAAGAGAGCTTGGCTTTTACTTAAATGCCAATGCTAGAACTCTAGCAAGACAAGATAGTCAAACTATCGGCATTTTAGTCTCAGATATCTCAGATCCTTACTTTGCAAGCATGATTAAAGCTTGTGACGTGACAGCTAATGCTTTAAATAAATCTTTACTGATAACTCAAGGCTTTTATGATGCTAAAAGGGAGCAAAAGGCTTTAGATAATCTTTTATCCCATCAATGCTCTGGCATTATTATTCATGTACTAGGCATTAGTGATGAAGTACTATCTGACTACATGAAACGCTTCCCATATATTGTGCTTGTCAACAGATTGTTAAAGGGCTTTGAGGATAGATGTGTAACTATCGACAATGAACAGGCTATGTTCAATGTAGTTAATTACTTGATTGAACAAGGGCATCAAAAAATTGCCTATGTGCAATCAGAGTATGAGGTTGCCGATAACACTCAACGTTTATCAGGTTATAAAAAAGCTTTAATTGCGCATAACCTTGAAGTTGATGACTCTTTAATTTTAAAGGCTCACCCATCACTAGAAGGTGGTAGTAAGGTTGCAAAAGAGCTTATTGATATTGGTTTAAATAAGTTTACCGCTGTAGCCTGCTACTCTGATACCATAGCAGCAGCTTTAATGACTAATCTTATCAATAGTGGAATTAGTGTTCCTGATAATGTATCTATCACAGGCTTTGATAACTTGTTTTTATCCTCCTGCATGATCCCTGCTTTAACTACAGTAATCAACCCCATTGAGCAAATGGGTAAAAGAGCTTTAGAGCTTTCAATAGCGCTTAAAAATGGTGATCATAGTTTCAAATTAGGCAGCTTTGAGACTAAGTTAGTGTGCAGAAATTCTGTAAAAAAGCTAAAATAATTTATTATTCGATGACTTTTTAAAATTTGCATGTAAACAAAGCGTAAAAATTTAATAAAATGTCGGATATTGTTAAATTTGATAATAAGAAGTATGGCTAAATTCTCATTACACAAATCCTTCACAGAACAGCTAAAAGAGCATCAGCAAAACAAGCGTATCTCCACCGTAAAATCAGGTTGGGGTAAAGGTTTTGTGGATAAACCAATTTTCATAAAAAAGATGCTACTACCTCACTTTTGGGCAAGTTGGTGTTTAATCTTTTTATTCTATTGCTTAGTAACCTTTTTGCCTTATAGGGTACAAATGTTTATTGGCAAAAAGATAGGCAGACTTTTAGGCTCTATCTCCCCTGCTAGAAAATATGTTTTAAAAAGAAATCTTGAGTTAGCCTTCCCTGAACTTAACGAAACTGAGCGCAGAAAGCTATCGATTGCTATTCAGCAAAACTCAGGTCAAGCCGTTTTTGAAACTGGTATTGCTTGGTTTTGGCCTGATTGGAGATTAAAGCGTCATATCAAGTATGAAAAAAAACAAATTGATGAGGCAATTGCTTTAGCTAAAGCTGGAAAACCAATTTTAGTATTATCTTGCCACTTTGTAACTTTAGAGTTAATGGCAAGAATTTACGCTATGCTTATTACTCCTGGTATTGGAGTCTATAGACCATCTGATCACCCAGTGTGGGAGTACACTCAAGTTAAAGGCAGACTTAGAAAGAATCTTGCTTTAGTGGACAGAAAAGATCCTAAGAGCATGATTAAAGCTTTGATGAGAAAATTGCCAATTTGGTATGCTCCAGATCAAGACTATGGTCGCAAGGTATCTATCTTTGTGCCATTCTTTGGGGTAAAAGATGTAGCTACAGTGTTTGCAACTCACACTTTAGCTAAGATTAAAGATACCTTAGTACAACCTGCTTGGACTATTCGTGAAGGCTCAAAATATCACTTATATGTAGATAAGCCTTTAGACAATTTTCCAACTGAAGATCAAGTAGCTGACACTATTAGAGTAAATCAAACTCTTGAGAAGATCATTCGTATGGCTCCAGAGCAATACTTATGGTTACACCGTCGCTTTAAGACCGCACCTGATCCTAAAGATAACCGTTACCCAGGACTAGATTAGCTATCATGTGTAAAATTATCCTTGTAATTCTCATAAGTTTGCTCTTACAAGGATGCTATTCAAAAGAGGAAATACAAAGCGCTGAAAAAATCATCAACGCAAGCAGTGAAGAAGTGTCCTCCTGTCTTCTTTTAGATACTATTCAAAGTCATGGTAATTTATCGCTTGATAATGCTCGCTTTCAATTAAAACTAATAGCATCTCAACTTGGTGCGACACACCTTGTAGAAACCAAAACCTTACCTTATATTTTTGATGAGAATTTTATTGGCGTGATCTTAAAAGGACAAGCCTTTAAATGTCCTTTAGAGCAAGGTCCAATAAAGGATAATGAGAAAAGCAAATTGACCTTTTCTCCTGACGAGTATCAGTACTTACTCTATTCAAATTTTGATGATGGTTTCTTTTTTAACCGTCACCTCCACAGACCACCACCTCCACCTCATTTTTTTAGAGGCAAAAGATTTCATCGTCGTCATTAGATAAGACCTTAACCTATCGCTTTGAAGTGTTTTATCAATAAGATCTTTTTGCAATATTTTAGATGGTGAAGATATATTTTAATTGCTAAAATAATACTCAAAATAATTTTCAAAGAAACAATTTATAGTAAAAGGATTGAACAATGACAATTAAATATACCATCCCATACGGAGACTCTTCATTCGAAACTTTTAATAAAGAGAATGTAGCCTTCGTTGATAAAACAGGTTTTATTGAGTTTTGGTAAAACTACTTTCGTAAAAATGCTACTTTGCTTTTACGATATTTCCTATAAAGATAAGTACGACGAAATCTTTAAAGGCACCAAAATCCTTGAAAAGAATTTGACCTCTCATAACACTTATCATGTCATTAAGTTTGATTTCTCTGGAGTTTCTGGAGATAACGCAAAAGATCTTATTGTTAATTTCAACCAAAAGCTCTCTGTCGGCATTAATGATTTTCAGATTAGATATCCAGATTTTGAGTTTAGTAATGACTACACAGGTAGAGATCCTGCTAATTTCATTGACGAGTTTTTTAAGACCTTTGCTAGATACTCAAAAAGTAAATCCTTATATATCCTCATTGACGAGTACGACAACTTTGCAAATGACGTACTAAGCAATAATAGAGACTTATTTAAAACTATTACTCAGTCTAATGGATTTTTAAAAGACTTTTATAAATGCATCAAAACCTTTACAGACACTGTGGTAGCAAAAACCTTTATCACAGGTGTGTCATCTGTTTCTTTAGATTCATTAACCTCTGGTTTTAATATTGCTGAGAATGTAACTTGTGTTCCTAATTTAAATGAATTTGCAGGCTTTACTAAAGATGAGCTTATAGGTTTAATTGAGAAGCTTGTTGATACCAAAGCTTTAGGCACTACAGCTGAGGTTATAGCTGAAAACATGAGAAAAGCTTATAACGGCTATGCTTTTTCTCAAATTGCTCAAAACACCTTATTCAACTCATCAATGTGCTTAAAATACTTAAAGTACATAAATACCTATCACACACTTGCAAATCCTGAGGATATTGTAGATACAGCCTGTGGCTATGATACTAGCAAGATAGCAGATATCTTTAAATATTCTCAAGAATATATCCTCAATGAAATCATTGATGAC
>CACZXZ010000005.1 GCA_902785325.1 uncultured Succinivibrio sp.
GCATAAAATAAGGTGTCACAGATTTTTAAAAAGCTAGAGCCTTGATATATAAGACTCCGTTAATGATTTTTACTTAATTTTTTGTGAGAAAGTAAAGTTAGGTAAGCCTTCATACCGTAACCAGCGATAAACGCTAAAGATTCTTGCATCTTCTCTAACTTGCCTAAAGAAGGAAACTCGTCTAACATCAGTAACATTCTGTTTTTATAAGACTTAACAGAACGACCACCTTTAAACTCCATATCAGAAGCACACAAGGTTAAGATTAAAGATACGAATAACTTTACTAAAGGACTTAAACGATCTTTATCGGTAGGCTCTGTAACTAAGTAAAGACTTACAGGCTTTTCAGAGTTCATGATCTGCTTAATCTTAAAGTCAGAATGTGAAGTATTCTCTGCCACCACAGGATCGGTATAAAGTGACAAGAAAGAAGTAGCTGTTGACAACACAGAGCCAGCTTCTTCATCATGACGACCTTTCATGTGTTGACCAGCGATAATAGATGCTGAATTAGCACGATATGGTTTACCATCTCTATCAAGACCTCGAGCCATATCTTCCCATAGATTCTTTACATCACAAGAATCAGCTTCATCATCGATACTCTCAAGATCTTCTTCACTACCCTTTTCCTTTAAAGCCTTACGCTTTTCACGCATTTTTGCAGTATCAATCTTACCAGCTAGCATTAAAGACAAGGTAGCAATATTACAGTTATCAGGATCATTGTGTTTTAGATGAACTACACAGCCTACTAACAATTCATAAGCTGTTTTAGCCCAGTGATCTTTTAAACCCTCGCCTTTAGGATCAACAATCTGAGTAACGATATTCTGAGTATCAGAAGTTTCTTTATCACCATTACAAATACGAGATTTAATACCATCTGTTTCTACATCGTAATAGTACTCGATAGAGCCTTCAGAACGAATTTCATCAAGAGGATTCCAACGAGCTACATTGTATTCTTGAGTTAACTCATTGACACATTTACGTTTACGAGCAGGTTCAAAACGAATACAGTAGTTGTTAGCATACTTTTGTCGCCAGCCTGAAGTTAAAGCCCACAACTCACCTTTTAAGTCTGTAATCACAGTACTATGAAGCCAAGTCAACAAAGTTGGGTTAACTAAGCCCACACCTTTACCTGAACGAGTAGGTGCTACACATAGAATATGCTCAGGACCGTTGTGTCGCAGATATTTAACTTGTTTAGTGACAGGATCTTGCCAAGCACCTACAAACACACCATCAGGCTTACCAGCTTTAATTTTCTTTTTATGCCAAGGCATTAAATTATAAATCTTATCGCTAGTAGTAAGCTCATGAGGAATTAAAGCCATACGCTCAATATCTTGTCTATTTGCCCAACGAGCAGAACCGTGCAAGAAACGGTTACCACTTAAACGCATACCTTGGGAGAACTTGTAAAGCATGATTAGCAAGCCAAACGGCATGATTGTAACCATACCCATGTTCATAGCTTTACCAGCTTCAGTTGGATAAACTAAACGATATTGATCCCAAGAAGTAAAGAAAGCCCAAGGTAGATAAATTCTAGTATCACCGAATTTAATACAACCTGTATCAATTTTAAAACTAGAGTTTAGACCACCAATTTCTTTAGTAAACCACCAGGTTGTTACCCACATCGCACATACAATACCAATAGCTAAAATAGCTACAATGAGCATTTTACCTTTAGTTGATAAAGCATTACCTTCTCGAGCTTTTTTACCACTAAATTCAGGGGCAACTCGAGTATCATACTCGGCATTATACTTAGCCATTTACCTTCTCCTGTTTTGCATTAGGATCTAAAGTCTGCTCTACTGAATTTACAGAGCTATGTTGCTGATTTTCAGCTTGAGCTTGAGCTTGTTGCTCTTGAGCTAACATTTGTTTTTGCTCTTCATATTGCATAAAAGATACTTTTTTATACAATGAAAATAGCATGAAGCCCCATAATAATAAGAAGAACGCAAAGCCACTACCTAAAGCCATTTTAGCATCAGAAGCTTCTGTTTCAGTGCCAGTAAAATAAGTAATAAACACACTAGCAGGGTTATATACTTTAACATCCATAATTGAAAATAAATAGTTATCAGTATAAGGACAGCTATCAAAAAAGGCAGGATAAATCTGATTTGAAAAAAAGATAGCTAATAAAGCCGTAAAAGGAAGCATAACTAATACAAGTGCTTTAACTTGAACACGCATAAACTCAATTAGTTTATTTTTATCATGAATTTCTACTTTAAAAAAAGATAACAGAAAATCAATTAAATGATCTCTAAGCGAGTGCTTAAAAGATTTATTTTCAGCCATAATAACCTCAATGAATTTAATGTAAACAGGCAATCTTACACAGAATATTATAAAACAAGTTGCAGGTCGAAATTTAATGTTATTATAAAATATTTTATAATGTTTAAACTAAAGCTAGTTAAAGAAGATGATATTTACTTCCTGATCGGTAAGTCTAAACAAAGTTTTTAAGTACTTAATTTCATACTGATTAAAATAATGAATATTGCGAAGTTTAAGATACAAAGAATTGGTTGAACAACACATTTTAGTAGCTAACTGATCGACTGTATAACCACTTTTGGTCATAGCAAATTTAAAATAGTCAGTATTTGTACGAGTGCTATTCTTCATCTCTTCAATTTTAGCATTTTTAGTAGGTCGTCTTTTGTAACTACCTGTATTCATAGACATAACATCACACCACTATCAAACAATACTTTTTATCATAAATATGATAATGAAACTTGTCAGACAAATCAAATAAAAAAGCCACGTCATGACAAATTTTCTTGTCTTTTCGTGACCTTTTAGACAACAACCTCAACTAAAACTAATGAAGGAATCTAATATAACTACCTCCACTCTTTCTATTCAAAAAAAAACATAAGCTCTCACATCATAAAGACATGAGAGCTAAACTTAAATACTATCTTCTCATGGAAGTCTTTGAAACACGCTTTTCTTCATGTTTAATTGGCTCTTGCTTTTGTGTCTTTTCTTGAGTTTGTTTCTCTTGATTAGTTTGCTCATTTTTAGGCATTAAAGCTTCAAAATTCTTGTTTCTAATTTCTTTAAAGAATCTATCTGACTTTAAAAATGAATTATTTCTGTCGCAAGCTCTTCTATTAATTTCAGATGCATCCAGAGGAATGGAAGAATTATCCTTATTAAGCGCAATATCAATACTTGATAAGGCAGTACTTAAAGCAAACGCTTGCTTCATTTCATCAACTGTTACAGCTATATTTTTAACTTCAGGATCACCAATATTATGAGGTTGAAAGCGCAAACTTTGTGAACCATTTAACTTTGGATTTGTTTGAGAACAAGCATCTTGCACAATATCTACTAATCTATCAAAATTTGGTTTCTGAGCTAAATTTTGTAATACTTTCATTTGTTCATTCAACAAATGATTTTTTTGTTGATCTAAAACTTTACCTTTATTAAATTCATAACAATCTTTAGTAAATTTAAATGAACTAGTATGATAATTCTTATCAGGACCACCATTAAACTGTTCATCAAGATAACGATTATTTTTTAACTCTAAAGGAGATGCTACAATACAAGAATCCTTTAATTTAAATTTTTTAGTTTGTTCAGCAAAATTAGAATTAGATTGAGAAGGAATTTCAAGATTAGCAATCTTTTCATATAACTGATTTGGGATCAAACACATCTCACAAGTTAGATCTCTGTTGCGATCTGAAAAACTATTTCTTTCAAAACCAAAATTCATTTTATCTAGATTTTCACACAAACCTTGTTTTTTTAATTCTTCTTTAACAAATTTAAATTGGCTATAATTTTCAAAAATTACTAATTTATTGTTTTTGTTTATTTCATCAATTATTTTTGCATTATCACTAGATTTTAAAGTATTAAAATCACTTCGTTTTTCATCAGAATTAAACTGATAAGAAGGTTTCTCTACCTTAGGTTGTACAGTCTGAGGTTGAGTAACCGTAGCTTTTGGTGTAACAGTTTCCCTCTTAACTTCAGTCTTAGGTGGAACTTCTACCTTTTTAGGTTCTACTTTAGGCTGAGGTTGTGCTTGTGTCTGAGCCTGAGGTTGTTGCTCAACCTTAACACCAGTCTGTAATAATTTATCAAGCTTAGCATTGATTTCATCCACTTCAGAAACAACTGAATTTAAAGTTTTAATATGTTTTTGTTGATTCTGAATAACCAAATCATTCATCTTTTGGAATTTTTGTAATTCATTAGATAAAAGGCTTTGATCAATATTGTTAAACGCACCAGCACTATACTTGATAGGAGAATCGCTTAAACCTAATAAGCTAGAACTATAAGCCACATTCTGATAACCATTTTGCATTGTTTGAACATTAGGCATCTCAGGTACAGCAAATTTAGATTTTGTATCTTTACAGATATTATCAGCATTAATTACATTAGGAAGCTCAGCCTTTTCTACCACTGTTTCCTTTGGTAAATCCTTACCCTTAGCTTCTTCTTCAGTTACCACCTTGCCTTGTGCAATAGCATTTTGATCTCTATCAATTAGATCATTACATTTTTTATCTAAATCACAATATTGATCATAAAGTTTTCTTTGATTTTTTAATACTTCTAATAAATCTTTAGGACAACCAGACAAAATATTTTTATATTTTTTTATTTGTTCATCTGTTTTTTCATAATTGCTAAAATACATCAAAGCAGATGTATATAGACGTACTGTTGGTTTAGTTGGTTTTCCTTCAGGAAGATCCTTATAATACTTCTTAAAGAGTTTAAAAACTTTAGCAGTATTTTTGTCTAAATCTTTTTTAACCTTTTTAAGCTCTTTCTCAGCATCTCTAAGCTCTTTTGATTTTCTAGTAATTGCAAACTTCTGAGCAAAATTCTTAGCACCACTTAAGAAGTTCTTGCAGTAACGAGCAGACTCCATTGACATCTTTTCAATGCCAGTGAAGGTCTTACGAGCACTATTCTTTAAGAAATTGTTAAAATTTCTAACAGCAGAAGTATCAATTGAGCCTAAATCCTCAGTTCGCTCAGCGATTTCATTTAAGTCTTTTGAGTATTGAGGAATAATAATAACTTTATGATCTTTAGGTCTTGGGAATGGCATTAAATTAAAGATCTCTTCCTTAGCCACACCTTTTGCTTCTGCTTGTGTGTAAATATCATGCACACGATTAGAAAACTTCTTACAACCTTTAAACATGTTGCCGATATATGAAGCCTTGTAGCGACCTTGAATTTTGCTTACATCCCACTTAGAGATGTCACAATCAAACTTCTCACATCCAGCAAACATGCAAGACATGGTTTTTGCATTACTTGTATTCCAACCACTAATATCTGCATTAAAGCCTCTACAATCTCTAAAGCAGTTTCTAAAGTTAGTGACGTTACTTACGTCCCAATTCTCGATACCTGAAAAATCTGTTCTCTTACAATTTCTAAAGACTTCCTCAAAATCGGTCATCTTTGACACATCAATTTGAGAAAGCTTAATCTTGTCATTGTTTACTAATTCTTTTAATTCAGCCTTAGTTGTAGGATGATATTTCTTTTTAAATACATCTAAAATAGCCATAATTTATTCCTCTTAAAAAGTTAGGTGAATACTCACCTAACTATATATATTAACGAGAACGACCTACACTCTTCTCTTGAGTTTTCTCTTGCTCTAAACCACGAGTAATTGCGCCATCCATTACTTCTTGTAAAGGAAGCATTTGTACCTTTTCAGCCATTAACTCAACAAATTGCTCATAAAACCCCTTTTTAAAGCAACCACTTCGAGTACGAAAATCTTCAGCATCATTTTGCCAACTACCACAAGAGCCATCAATCTCACCTCTATCAATAGCATCCATTACTACTTCTTCAATTTCAGGCTCTTGATCAAAAGCGACTTCCCATTTATCAGATTCCAGCTCTGAAATACCGATATAAGTACGGATGTCATTGTCCATTAAACCTTCATAAGTATCTTGTGCAAACTTCACAAAGCTATCACGATCAGTAGGCTCTACAAGCTTTGGAGCACAACGTAAGAAACACTCATAGTGAGGAACTAACTTACGAAGATTCTCACGAACCTTAGCAAAATTTACTTGATCACCATCTTCAAGTCCTAGCTTTTCCTCAAAATTTTCATTTTCAACATCAGCTAGATAAGTATCTTCAACTTTTAAATCCATAATTTTTTCTCCAAAATTAAAATGATAATTAAATTATAACGCTAACGATGAAGAGCTTTTTACAGGCTCTTGATCTTTAAGTTGTAAATTCGGATGTTTCCCAGCTTGAAAAGTACGAATATAATTCTGATTAACCATATTAACGACCTCTACTTTGCTTTACTGTTGACTTCTGTTCGAGCTCGTTCTCTTGACTAACTTTCTGAGTCTGCTCTTGTTTTTCAACAATCTCATAACCTCGCATTTCAAGTGAAAGTTTATTCCAATCACGAATACCAAGCTCTAACTCAACCTGAGGTTGTTTTTTAAATTGCTCAAGCTCATGTTTACATTCATCTTTAAGATAGTAATCTAAGTTGCCATACAATTTATCTCTAAAATTATAAAGATGCTCTCGCTTTTCATTAACAGCATCTAAGTAATCAGTAACTTTATCGAAATCTTCTTGTGTTAAATTATCGCTAGCATAAACACTAATTTCACCATGAGCTTTAGATACTTTTACATTCTTAACTCCAAGCTCTTTAATTTGTTTTTGTAGTAGAGATTTAGTGTCCTCAGGACCTAATCTTGTAACCGTATTTTCAAACTCTTTAATAGTCTGATCTTTTAATTCAGCATAAGGTTTGCAAATATCATTTTTAATAATATCTACTACATTAGCATATTGTTGTAAAACATAATCTTCAGCCTTAACAGGACCATCTTTAGTAATTAAAATGTTTTGTTGATAACGATCTAATTGCTCTTGACTAATTATTTCTTTCTCTAAATAATCCTTAGTAAATTTTTCTTTTTCTTTTAAATAATCAAGATAATCAGGAATTTCTATTGCTTTTTCTCTAAAATAATTCATACAAGATACACATTCATAAGCAAGAGCTTCTGAGAAATCTTGTAATTGAGCACCAGCTAGATTTGGAAACAAATCAGCTCCAATTTCTCTTTGAACTTCTAACGGTACACCATTGTTATCAAACAGATCATCAAATCTAATCAGATCTTTATCTTGATCGACAAGTTGAACATATCTATCAGTTCTACCTAAATAGCCTGACATTTCATCATAAGTATTAGTAATTAAATTATGCACAGTTGCAACTTTTAACTTTTGCTCTTTAATATCAAATAAATAGTTATATTCAAGCTCACTATGAGGATCAGCCATATAGTGTTGATACTCTTCTAAAGTATCAAAATGACGACATGGTTCATCCCCATAGATTTCATTAACATGTCCAACAGGATCATCAAAATTTAGTGAAGAACGAGCACCAGCTTTAGCGAGCTTAACAAAATCCTCATTAGTCTTAACTTTCTCAAACAGAGCCATACCTACACCAGCAGGATAGCAATCATAGTGTACATAGCTACAATCTACACTACCGTTTGGATATAACACACCAATCGTTCCACGAGTACCCATTTTAATCTCCTATCTTGATAAATTCTTGCTCTTACCTGTATTTAAAGTTTGCTCTACTGTTTGTCGTTTCTCTTCTTGTAAGTCTATATTATTCATAGAATTATCAAGCTTAGTAGAAGCAACTTTTGCTTTTTGCTCACCTTTAAGCTTAGAAGCTACATGCTCTTCATTGAAAGCATCACGATCATAAAGAATTGGAGCATCTTTAAGACCACTACGATCAGCTTGAAAAGCAGGGGTATTAGCAAGTAAGCCTTGAATGGATTTGACCTTTGGCATTTTTGGTACAGCTTCATTATACTTAGTACCACTTAACATATAGTCAGCATTAACTACATTAGGTAAAGAGCTTTCACCCTTTAAAAATTCAGTTTCAAGATCTGCTTTTAGTAACTTTAATTGATCTAAGGTTTTTTTATATTTTTCACACTTTCTAGCTATTGGTTTATTTGAACCAGCTAAACTTTTAAGCTCCCTTTTATTGTTTGCCATTTTTAGCAAAGGAACATCATATTTCGTGCCCACAGTATCTAAGAAATCGTATAATCTACGATTTTCAAAAACAACTCTTTGATATTGTGCTAAAGTATCAAAATATTTTGGTGTAAGCTCTAAAGCAAAACGACTTTTAAAACTATGAGCATCTCTTAAAAAGTTCTTACAGTAGCGAGCAGACTCCATTGACATCTTCTCAATGCCTTTAAAAGTTCTTTTTTTAGAATTTCTTAAAACATTATTAAAATTCCTAATTGCTGAAGTATCAATCTTTGACAAATCATCAAATTCTTGTACCACATACCAAATATCAGATTGAAACTGAGAAGGTATCATGACTTTATAATCTTCAGATTTAGGGACATTTAAATTGCCAAAAATAGCTGTAAAGCGTTCATCCATTGGCATAGCCAGTACTTTTTCGTCCTTTTTATACTGAATATTATCAATAATTTCATTATAGAAATTTACATTAGTTCTCCAATAGTAATCAGAACCTTTAAACATCTTAGATATTAAAGATGCTTTATAACCACCAGTAACATTGTTCATGTTCCAATCACGAATACTATATGAAAAGAAATTAGTGTTAACGAACATACCCTCAAATTGCCTACCACGGCGAGTATTCCATTTAGAAAGATCTGCATTAAAAGTCTGACAATTTCTAAAGCAATTTCTAAAATCAGTAACGTTAGCCACATTCCACTTCTCGATACCAGTCCAATCTGTACGAGTTGAATCTTTAAACAAACTATTTAATGAAAAAATTTTTGTCGTGTCAATTTCATATAACTTAACTTCAGGATTATCAACCAACTTTTTTAATTCTTCTAATGTATCAGGACGATATTTAATCGGATCAACCTTAGCCACAGGCTTAACCACAGTTTGAGGTTGTTGCTCCTCTTTTTTAAATACGTTAGAAAACCAATTAAATAATCCCATTTTTAACCTCAATAAAAACAAAAAGCTTTAAACATTCAATAAAATGCCTAAAGCTTTATTTTTTCACACTAAATAAATTCAACATTAACATTTTAACCTAATCAGCTAAAAACATTTTACTGCAACTTTCGTCACACAATATCACAACATAATAACAAAACTTAGTTATTAAATAATCCTTGCAAAATTATAAAAACGACTAATTTTGTATAACTTCATTATAAGTCACAGTAAATAATCTTTCAAGATTTTATCTGAATTTTGCTACTATTTTTGACAAAAAGCTCTTTTTCTCTTGAGGTGCATACTTAGCTCTAAAAGGCTCTACAATATCTTTATATTTAGCACGTACTTGATCTTCTAAACCGTAATCACGAAGCGCATATTCTTCTTGTTTATTAAAGAATAAACCATCATCGTAATTCTCTGAAAAGCCTTGTGCATAATCATCAAGTTCACTAACATCAAGACCATCCTCTGCTGTAACCATATCAGAGCCATCAAGAAGTACTTCAGTACCAGCTACACCATAGTCAAGACTAAAGTGAAATTCTTTTTCTAAGCCTAAAGCCTTTAGGCGACTGTTCATATACTCTACTTTATGATCAGCATCTAAAAAGAAAAAGTCGTCATAAAACATTTTATCTAAATCAAGATCTTCTTTGGGAATATCGGTAAACATCTGTTACTCCTTAGGATCAATAAATACCTTCAAATCAAAAGTCTTTGCATCTACGAGCAAATCATCAGTAGATAATTCAACATTATATTTAATTTGCTCTTGCTCTAGTGTTTTCTTTATCGCATTTTTAAAAGCTATTAACTTAAACAACCAGCTTTGCACCAGCCAAGGCTTAACTGTAAGCATTACTTTAATAATTTTAACTATTTCAGCATAATTAGAAAATACAGATGCCTTTGGTATCACTATTTCACCTTCAAAATCATCACGTAACACAACCTGATTGATTGGCAAACCACCATTGTAACAATAAGCATAATACACTGAAGTTAACACAGGCAAAGCTTTCCAAGCAATAAATTTAGTATCTTCAATCATAGGCTTGTTAAGATCTAACTTTAAAGAATGTAATTGCAGAGCTAACAACACTTTTTGCAATTCAAAATTAGTAATTTCTAAATCATGTTTTAAAGCATAATCAACCACAAAAGAAGCAACCTCTAAAGCTTTCATCCTTGCCACCTTATCAATTTGTACATAAAGAAAACCCCACCATAAAAGTGGGGCTAGGAACATCGATTTTGTGCAAATTTATTAAAAATAACTCTAAAGCAAAATTGCTTTAAAGCTTCTCAGAAGCAAACTTAATATATCAAGAATTACTACTAATTACAACAATATATTAGACATTATCTAAATAATATTTAATACCTACAATTCTTCACTAAAGTTAAAAAAAAATCCTTACTAAGTAGGAAGAAATTACCTAGTAAGGAGGTTCTATTTAAAGCCTAAAGGAGAATTTATGTTACGCAGAATTTAAACTAGATTTTATAGGAGTTTGTAGGTACATTATACCGTAGAATATTAAATAATCAATACTAAATAAGATTATTTGTAATCATCTGTAATACCAAAACGTAAACTACCAACAGAATCTAGATAATACATCACATCATAGTTTCGATGCTTTAGCTCTTTATTTCTTGATTTATAAGCACAGGAATTGAAACTACACGGCTTACGATTACGTTTTACTAATTTTTCTTTAATTAAAACAATGAATTTTCGCATAACTACCTATTCAAACAGATCTTTAAACGCAGGCTCTTTTAATTCTTTGATATGTTTTAGACATGACAAAGCAATAGTCTTTTGTATTTGCATATCTTCAAGATCTCTTGTATAAAATTTGATCAAATTTGGATCATCTAAAGATTTTAGAAAATGCTCACGATTTTGCATATCAAATTCAATCTTGCTAAGAGCTCTCTTTAAGACATCTTCTACACTATATTCGTATTGCATTATCCCCTCCTACAAGCATAGATTACTACTTGACGTTCATCGTCATCATCTGTAATAGCTACTACCTTGTAATTATTTAAGTCATGACGAAGAGAAAAGTCATACACATCTCTTAACTTAAAGAGATGATTAAGTTGTCTTACAGCAATAATTGGAGGTCTTGAAGCCTTTTCATAAGCTAATACAGCTTGTTTAAGTAACATTTTAAACCTTCGTCCTAATCTAAGTGCATGTGCTTTACTCTATCACGCACTTCTGCTCTTTTACCATCGTTAAATCTATCAAGAGTTCCAACTAAATAGCCAGTAACTCTTCTAATTCTTTCAAATTTAACCCCTTTACCGACCATACCATC
The DNA here is from genome assembly GCA_902785325.1 of uncultured Succinivibrio sp. GTDB lineage: Bacteria > Pseudomonadota > Gammaproteobacteria > Enterobacterales > Succinivibrionaceae > Succinivibrio. The sequence goes on from CACZXZ010000005.1 coordinate 11,430, forward strand.
ATGATCAGCTCTTAAATGATTATAAATCAATTTCTGATCTTCCATAACTTACACATCCTAAACTAAAAAACCTTCCGTAAAATACGGAAGGAAAAGAGGTATGCATGAAGCAACATAAATTTTTGAAAGCTTAATATCTAGCTTCTTGACCTACAATCTTACCATCAACTTGAACACCTAAAGTATGAGTAGTCTTATCACACCATGCAGGTAAATTGCGAGAACCTACTTTTTGACCTTTATCGTCAAAAACAAACTCGGAGCGATAATAGTAAGAGGAATAGCTATTAAAGCCATCCCATGCAGGATCATTATATCGATTAAATTTGCATTGAGTATTTAACACATAGTGTTCAGGCACTGTTTTCCATGCCACACAATATCTAATCTTCTTTTGAAGATGAGTAGGACAATGCTTAGTGTCATACTTGTTATAACCATAGCCACTTTCACAAACCCACTCTTCTCTAAACTGAGTACATTCTTGATGTTCAGGAATATGAGCATCCATACGTTCCACAGCTTGAATATTTGATTCTTTAACCCCTAGTTTATCAAGATTTGCTTGAACCTCAGGAGGTGGATCATCCTTACAATACTTATAAGCAGGTACAGCAGTATATTTATGTGTACCATGATGTGTCACATCAGTAATTCTTTTAACCATAGAAGAATGAGCTTTAGAACATGGTGATCCCACAAAGCCACCAGGAATACACAAGAATAAAGCACATTCACTTTCTCTATCTGAGCGAATATTTTGACTTGCGCCATAACATAGTGACACGGCACATAAGCCTACCAAGGCAATCGCCCATTTATAAAGTTTTCTATTCATAACCCTCACCTTCACGTCTAACTAAAACTATAAACCATGAGCATTATAATCAAATGCTGAATATGGCTTGCCGAAAGTTAAATCTTTAGTAACAGTAACATTAAACTGATAACCAGGTCTGATCTCAATAGTTGGTGAAATATTAAGATTTTTCTCAATCACCTTAGTGATAACCTCGCCAAGTTGTGTTGCCATGTTACGAGTCAATTCATCTCTTACGGCAGAATTATTAGAATCATTATCGTCATCATCGCTATTATCATCGGTAGCAATCGAGATACCAGCAGTAATTCCACTCATCATAAATGCAGATGATATGAGCTTCCACCAGTGATTGTTAACCTTGTCAGCAAAGCCTGAATAACCACCAAGATCAGCACCAGGCATAGAGCCTAAATCAAGAGTCTTGTTGTCAGGAAAGACTAATCTTTGCCAAGCAATCATAATACGCTCTTGACCGTAACCAATCGTGCCACTATCATAAGTTCCTACAAGTCTTGTACCTTGTGGAATTAGCAAATATTTACCAGTGGCTGTATCATAAACATTCTGAGTAACCTGAGCCATAATCTGACCAGGTAAATCAGAATTGATACCTGAAATCATAGTAGCAGGGATCACAAATCCAGCTCTTACAATATAAGCTGTTCTAGGAGCTGTTAACTTTTGATTTAAATCCCAAGTACCATTTACAGCTAAATTATTATAGCGATCTTGACCTGCTGATTGCCTACCACGGCGATTACCTCTTTGACCGATAAAGCCACCTTCGCCACCGTTTTCGTCCTCAAAGCCATTATCATAACCTAATGAATCATTAGGATTTGACAAAGTGGTTCTACCATTATCGCCTAAAGCCTGAGTTGAAGCATTATTACTTAAACTACCTAACATAGATTGAGCTTGAGCTCTTTTAGCTTGTAATTCAGCTACACGAGCATTAGCTCTTTCAACTTCAGCATCTATTTCTGAATTATAACCTGAGCCGTAGCCACCACCATCACTACTACTATTATAGTTGCTCATAGCAGTATTACCAACACCAAATTTTCCATCTACTTGAAAATTAGTCTTTGAAGATGCAGATAAAGCCTTTAAAAATGCTTGCTTTTTAATCTGAGCAATTTCTTTTTTAAGTTGCATTACAGCCTTTTGCTCTTCAATATCTTGGCTACTCCCCATTCCTGTTGGTAAAGGATTACCATTTTCATCAACTTTGTTTTGAATTATGTTATTAAATTGTTGTTGAGCTAATTTTTCTTCTAGCTCTTTAATTTTTTGCTCTAAAGCAGAAGTATCTGCTTGTATTACAGTTGGATTATTATTTCCACCAATAACACCAGCATTTTGTAAATTTTTATATGCTTCCTGAGAACTAGGAGGTAATTCACCTTCAGCTATTTTTTTCTCAATTAAACCATCTACATTTAAAGCTAAAGCACCGACAGCATCCTTACCCCTATCAGTATTGTAATCTTTTTGACTTTCGGTTGCTAAATCTACTTCATCTTGCTTATTCTTTTTTGAAGGTCCTGAAGTAGAAAGTCCGTAAACCACAGCTAAACAAACAACTAACAAAGTACCGACCACAATCATAATAGGCAAGTTAGAAAGTCTTTTTGATTTAGGTGTTGAATCGGCTTCTAAGTCAGCTTCAGATGTGAGTCGATCAGTCATATTCCCCTCTTTTTATTTATTCTTTGACACGACAAAATTCGTAATCTCAAACTACTAAAAGTCCCTAAAGATAGGGACTTCATATTTAACAAGCTATTTTAAGCTGTCTTTTTCTGCTCAGGATCAGCAGAATTATCTTTTAACTGAGCTAAATACAATTCAATTAACTCTTTTGGTAGTTCAGCTAATTTAGCCTTAACTTCATCAGTTAACTTAGTCTGCTCCTTCTGATCTTGAGCTTGAGTTCCCTTATTCTCAGTATCATTGTTTTGAACAGGATCATTCTGAGCTTGATCTTGCTCTTGTGAAGTTTGAGCCTTAGCAGTTGAAGCATCATTATTTACCTGATCACCTTGAGTTTGTTGCTCATTAGCTTTCTCAGTTTGGGTATCACCCTCAGTTGATGCAGTAGTCTCAGTTTGAGTAGCAGAAGCTTGCTCACTCTGAGCTTGCTCAGCATCATCCTCAGCAACATACTTTTGAGCTGTTAGCTCAGCACGTTGATCATCAGCAACAGGATCTAATCCCACCTCGTTTTTAAACTCTTCAACGGCAGTGAAGAACTTGAACAACTCTTGATACTCAATTAGAGTGTTGGCAATAATTGGCTGTACAACATTATAAACAGCCTCAGCCACCTCTTTCTCAAGTTTCTTAGGTACGTTGTTCAATAAATTAAGAACAGCTTGTAGAGTTAGGTTATCAGTATTTACATTAATGGTTGACATAAATAAATATCCTTATTTTCACTATCAAATACAAAATTATTTAAACACCTGCTTGTGACCATGCAGAAACAGGCACTAACTTGCCATCAGTTAAAGCATACATACGATAATAGAAGATGCCGTTAAGCTTAACCTTCATCTCATATAAATTACTTTCCTGTAATGGCACTAAATTGATTATCAAAGGTACACCTGATGCAGACATTACAGATACATCACCCTTTTGTCTTTCCTTTTCAGGTAATACCTTCTCAATCGCATAACCTTTCTTTGTTAAAGCTTCAGCTACATTATGACCAAGATATTTTTCTTTTTCTTGAATCATCTGAGTAAAGTCGATACTAATTAAATTGTCGTTTGGTAACATCTCGTGGGTTACAAGATTGGTAACATGCACAGATACATCATCCACAGCGAAAGTACCAACGGCTAAAGTATCAACTTTCTTTTCCTTTTGTACTAAAGCACAAGCTGTTAAAGCTTGAGCTCCAATGACAAAAGCAACGGCTAAAGCTACACTTTTATAAATCTTTTTCATACTACACCTACTTAGCAACTCGCTTAATTACCACACGTTGTTGAGTCTTATCTAAACCCATAGTTAAAATGGCACTATCGAAAATACCATCTACTACATAGCGATTACCTTGCAAACGGTAGTTGATGATCTCAGTTTTTTCATCAGTGAATAAACCACCTTTTTCAGATAATAACATCAAAGCAGGTGCTTTAGCATATTCCACTGTTTTTGGTAATTCAATGATTGTCTTACGACCATCATCGTAAACTCTCACGGGCTTCCAACTTACAGAACCACTAACTTCATAATTAAAGTTTAAATCACCAAGATAAGTCTTAGCCCCAGTGGTAGTATCAGTAGTAATCGACTGCTCGTCACGCTTTCTTTGCTCAACTACTTGTTTTTGCTTAAATTGAGCTAACAGTTTTTCAGGATATGAAAAACTTACGTGAGGATAATACTTACTCTCAGTAGAAGTTAAATCAATGCGATAAGCTCTTCTATTAGTAGCAATCATTAAATTAGTTTTCAAATCTACATCTAAAGGTTTAATCAATAAATGCTGAGTTTGACTTTCGCCTTCACCTGTAACAGCAGGCTCAATAGACCAACGTGAAGTATCACCGATATTCACTGAGTTAATCATCTCACCAGGCTCTAATTCAAGATCACTTACAGCTAACACAGAAGTTACGATATTAGCTTGTTGTTGACCGTAGATAAAGATTACATCGCCTTTACCAGTCACAAAGCTAGTATTACGCTTTTCATCAGTCTTAAACTTCTCAACTTTCTTTAAGTTCTGTTTTTGCTGATTGGAAAATTCAGGTGCAGTAGCTGATTTAAAAAATTCATCTTCAACAGGAGAAGCTCCTAGTACGCATGTTGATATTGCACTTACAACTAAAGCAAACGCAATTTTATTCATTTTACTCATAATTATTTACCACCCTTTGCTAGAGTAAGTTCAAAATCTTCAACCCATAAATTAAATGGGTTTTGTACAAAATTCTTATCATACTTTAAATCATGCTCTTTAGTTTTACCTTTAGCAGTAAATTTAGTTAAATCAACTTGATCATTTTTAACTAGCTTGATTGTTAAAGCATAATCTTTACCGTTGCCAGTAGGCTCTACAAAGTCCTCAAAAGCAAGCTCGGTTAAACCTTTATCTTTAGCATTAAAGAGAACTTTAAATTTCAAATCACCTAATGCTATGATCTTTTTAATCTCAATTCTTTTTAATTGATATGGTTCTTTTCCTTGAGTAAGTTTTAATCGCATCATAGTTAAATTATTTAATTTGGCATTAGCAAGAGATGATCTTAAAACTAAAGCATAAGACTCAGCGATATGCTCTTTAATTGCTTTTGGATCTAAATATGTACCAAAAGTTGAATTAACAAACTTCTCAATCACAATTTGTGAGGCTAAATCTAAATCTAAACAAACCACATTTTTTGATGTCATAAATGCAGTGCAATTTTCTAAATTTTTCTTTTGCTCTAAAGCTAAAGCTTTTTTCTGCTCTAACTCTTTAATAGCTTTTGCTTCTTTTTCTTTCTTCTCTTCTATGGATTTAGAGATAGATTGTTGAATTAAAGCTTGAGCATTATTATTTGTTTCACTTTTTTTAATTGAAACTTGCTCTTTTTGTTCGCTATTAGAAGCTGTTTTAGTTTGTTCATCTACTTTAGGATCTTTTGGTAATAAATCTTTAGCTACCTGATTGATAGTATCAGAGTTCTTTTCAAGATCTTCTAAAGATTGATTTACTAATTGCTCTAATTGCTGTTTAGCACTTAAAGTGTTATCAGCCATACTAGTTAACGGACTAGTACATAAAAGAGATGCAATTACTAAACTTAAATATTTAAACTGAACTTTTTTCATAACTTATTTTACCATATTTTGTTATTTAAAATATACTAGTCCCAATTAAATTCCTTAACATAAATACCTAGTGGGTTAAAGATAATACCCTTAGTATCATTTGCATTAGGTGGATCGCCCATTTCCATAGTAATTAAAGCTTTCATGTGCTTTTCTTTCTTGCCTTTATCAGCTCCACGACTTCTAATAGTTTCAATCCATTCAATAGTGTAAGTATTTTCAGTTTGCTTTAAAACTGACACAATATCGCAACTTACGATTTCATCATAAGCTCTTTCCACAGGATTCTTTACACCAGCAGTACCTGATAACCAAGCTTCTAAAGTATTTTTTGCAGGTGTCTGATCTTTAACATGAGCATAAGCCCAATCAAGATTTCTTGTAAGATAGCTTACATCCACAGTAACAGTACGCACAGCAATAATAAATTGCGCTAAAGTTGATGAAATTAACTTGTCATTAGCCTTAGGTACTTCACGAGCAATACCAGCAGGCACGGAAACACCGTGATTATCTACTGATACCACATAAGGAACATACACTGAGCGATTAGCAGAGCTAATCGCACTTGCTGTACAACCTAAAGCAATCAAGACAGCTACAATCAATAAAATCATTAGCCATAAGCGATTATTAGCTAGTGCAATTAAATTGTCACGATAGGTAATTTTGGCATTTAAATAAGGATTGATAATCGCATTTTTACTTTTACCTTTCTTAGTATTACTTCTACCTATCACTTTTACTTGATTTGTTTTTGCATTACTTTTTCCAAGTGCCATTTATAGCGACTCCTTTACAATTAATTCTTTTTTGCCCAGCTAATATCGGTTACATAAATACCATAAGGATTGTATTTAATGTTGCTACCACCAAGCAAGCTTGGCTTAACAAAGTCAATCACAATCATAGCTTTCATTCTAATGATTGGACTATCTCGTTCTCCAGTAGGTGTATAAACATACTCTAACCATTCAATACTATAAGTATTTTTAAGATTTTTAACCTTAGTAAAACTTAAAATCTTGCACTTCATGTTTTCTTTAAATGAACGAGTAAATACATCCTCGTCATTTTTATTGTGCATAAAGTAATTTACAACATGATCAGAAGCTTTACCTTTAAGATGCGCATATACCCACTTAACATTCTCATTTAATAGGTGAAAATCAGCAGGTATAGAGCGAATTTTAAAAATTAACTGAGTTAAAGTTTCTTGAATAGTTTTATCGGTAATAGTTACACGATCTGTTGCAAAACCAGCACTAGTAGCCACACCTTTTTCATCGATTACGACCACATAAGGAACATAAACAGCATTATTAGCATTATGTATAGCTCTAGTAGTAGCATAAAGTGATACACCAACAAACAGTGTAATCAAGATCATACTTAGGTATCTTATAATCGGATTACTTTTAACTTGTATCACTTATAGCTCCTACTCTTTATTCTCAACAGGATAATCAAGACCACGTTTCTTTAAGTAGAAATCTACCCAATCATCACCGTGTTTTTCCATAAGCTCATTGATTTGTTGAATTGCTTCTTTATCAGAAACAGCCACAAATGCAAGGGTAAACTTCTGTAAGTTTAATTGGAATAAACGACTATGATGACCATTGTAGAAGAAGTAATCTCGCTTCTTAACACCATTAGCAATAATGTTAATTTGCGCAGAATTTAAACCAAACTTCTTATACAAAGCAAATTGCTCTTCTTGACGAGCATTATCGTTTGGTAAGAAGATCTTAGTAGGACATGATTCAACTAATACATCCATAATGCCTGAATTTTGTAAATCAGATAAGGACTGAGTAGCCATAATCACAGCACAGTTAGCTTTACGTAAAACCTTTAACCACTCACGAATTTTTGCTGAGAATACAGGGTTACCTAACATCAACCAAGCTTCATCTAATACGATTAAAGCAGGCTGACCTTTTAAATTCTTCTCAATACAATGGAACAAATAGGTTAATACAGGTAATGAATATTTAGCAGGTTTATTCATCAAAGGCTCAATTTCAAAAACTGAAATAGCCTTATTGATGTCGCCCATACTATCAGATTTAGCATCAACAAGAGTACCCACAGCACCACCACTTAAATACTGATAAAGCACAGATCTTAATTCTTCACTTTGAATTTGGGTAGTAAAAGCACTCAAAGTCATGGCATAGTCAGGATTTTGTTTCTTGGTTGCCATCATAGTTTTTAAGCAGTTATCGATAGTATTAGCTAATTCAGGTGTTACCTTAATATCGTTTAGCATAGCAATACTTTGAATCCACTCATTAGCCCATGATCTATCAGAATCTGATTCCAGATTAGATAACGGAGCAAATGCTAAATCACTATTATCACCACCAGGAATATAGTGAGCACCACCAGTTGCCTTACATAAACAGTACATTGACATACCTTTATCGAAGGCATATACAGTCATGTCACGATAACGCAAGAATTGAGCTACTAAAGTTGCCAACAAGGTAGATTTACCAGCACCAGTAGGACCTAAAATCATAGTATGACCTAAATCACCGACATGTAGGTTTAAGGCAAAAGGAGTATTACCATTACCAGTTGAACACATCATTAAAGCAGGACCGTTTAGATAGCCAGCAAATGGGCATGGAGCAGACATTTCACCTAGCCAAGGGGTATAAACAGGCATTAGATCAGCTACATTGATAGAAGATACTAAAGGCTTTCTAATATTCTCTACACAGTGACCAGGTAGAGAGCCTAAGAACGCATCCACAGCATTAAAGGTTTCATGACGAGCCTTAATACCAAAATTATTTAAATCTTTTAATAAACGATTGGTGTTTTCTTTTAATTCTTTGTAATTCTCACCCATTAGGATGATATTAGTGGTATAGAAGCCAAAGGTAATTGCGCCCCTAGATACATCTGACAACGCATAATCAGCTTCCTCAGTCATCTCCACAGCATCAAGATTTACATGAGTTGTTGGAAGATTAAATAACTGAGAGAAGAAACCTCTTTGTTTTTGAGCCCAACCACGGCGATATTTCTTAACCACAGCTTGAGCTTCATTACTATCTAACGCAATATAACGAGTATTCCAACGATATTCACAAGTTAAATTAGCTAAGAAGTTAAATAAACCAGGGCTTGAAGCACCAGGTAAGGAATCGATTGCTACTACATTGATAAATTTCTTACCAATCACAGGGGTAACACCAGGTTGAAAATCCTGTGCTAATAATTCATCAATATAAACAGGTGTGTTAGGTAAATTAATTTTATGCCACTCACCTGTTAAACAGAAATTTAAAAAGCTTAATTGATTATCATCAATTCTAAAAGTGCCGTTTTCTAAATCAGTTCTATCACCTTTTAAACGAGTAATTTGTCCACCGAAGATATTACTTAAATTATCTTCTAACATACGGCATCTAGACTGAAATTGCTCAATCGACATTTTAGTCTTTTCTTCTTTAGACTGTTTTTCAGTACCATCTTTTTCATACATAGCTTCAGCAACTTTTTGTGTTGCCAGTTTAGGAGGCATGTAAGTAACCGTAAACACAAACATACCATCATACATCGCACCACCACGAGTATAATAATTCTTACGCTCGGTATCGATACCAAGACTTACCTTATCTCTAAAGTAGCTATTTTGAGTAAAATATTTTGGTACAGGAAATCTAATTGCATCGATGTGACAAGTCCAGCCACTATCAAAACTTGTAAAGAATTGATTTAAACGTGCAGACATCAGATTACGATCAGCATTTTCAAGCATACTATCGTCAGGACCAACATAAACCCAACTAGCTGTATAAGAGCCGTTTTTATTGACTAGTACACCATCATCACAGATAGCTGACCAGTTCAACAAAGAGCTAAAACCTTTTTTAGTTGATCGATAACAATTTAATTTTTGGGATTCATTAGCTTTATTGATTAGCATTACAAAAATGCCCAATAAAACAAGCGCAAAAATTACCACACCCCAAAGCACATAGGTAATATTTTGTGTAGCACTAATTAACTGTAAATCGCTCATTTTAAATCCATAATTGAAATTTACTTATATTTATGATTGTTTACTTCAAAAGGTGTACCAGTTGCCAAATAAACTTTTTGGCGATACTGTAATTGTCTAATAAAAATATCACTCATAAAAGGATCTGCTTTTGCTAATTTTCTAAAACTAGATAATCCTAAAAAGAACAACACTAAAGAAATTACTAATCCTAATATTGAAGCCATAGCAAACACAACTACAACCGATAACATCCCAGTAAGAATTAAAAGTTTACGTTCACACCCCATTAACAACACAGGTCGTGTACAGAAGGAATAAACACCGTTACTTAATAACTCTTCTTGTTCCATATTTATAAACCTCCTTTTCTACTGAGATGTTAAATTAACTTAACTATTTTGTAATAGCATTTACATTTACAAGATTTAAATCAGCACTTGAAGAACCTGAGCTTGAAGGTGCTAATGCATCTAGTAACATATTTGCTCCCATAATTAAGCAAGCAACTAATACTAGAATTAAAATGGTTTTCATAAACTGTGACATCTCACCACCGAAGGCAAGACCAGCACCACAACCTACAATACCAATTAAGCAGATACCTTTAGCCACAGGACCTGTTAAAGAATCCTGTAAAATCTGTAAACCAGAGGACCAAGGTAAATCAGCACAATTACCTACTGATATAAAACCTAAGCATAGTGCAAACATAGCAAAACACTTTAAATTTGATAAAATTAAATTTCTCATAATAAAATTTCCTTTATAAAGGGATTAAAAACAAAAATTTACAAAAATTGCCATGACAAAACTTAATTAAAACATATATAACACCTCACACAAAACTAACACTTAAACTAAACAACTTTTTCATAGTTATATTCTTTTTTATTAAAGTCATAATAATTAACTTTAATAATGTCATTGATCTTTCTGCCTGTTTTAAAACGTGAGATGTTCACTACATAATTAACAGTTTCACCAATAATTTTTTCAATCTCACCAGGACCTTTTGGACAATCTCCATTACGCAATACGCAAGATTTCAATCTATCTAGACCTGATAACGCAGTATTTGAGTGTAAAGTAGCAAGACCACCAGAGTGACCTGTATTCCAAGCATCGAGTAAATCTAAGGCTTCAGGACCACGCACCTCACCTACTAAAATTCTATCAGGTCTTAAACGTAAAGTTGCTCTTAATAAATCAGACATACTAGTATTAGGCATAGTATGTAATTGCATTTTATTTTTAGCTGAGCACTGAATTTCACCAGTGTCCTCAATAATAATTACTCTATCGTTTGGACAGCTTTGAGTCATCTGCTCAATCACAGCATTGATTAAGGTAGTTTTACCTGAGCCAGTACCACCTACAATTAAAATATTCTTTTTACTAGCAGTAGCCTCACTGATAATTTCTCTTTGTCTATCAGTCATAATACCTTGATTACAATAATCCTGTAAGGTAAAAATCTTTGTAGCTTTTTTACGTAGTGAAAAGCTAGGGTTTTGCACTAATGGAGGTATTAGACCTTCAAAACGAGAATCATCCACAGGAAATTCAGCTTCACAAATAGGATGTTCTAAATTACATACTCTATCGTGATAACCAGCTACATTAGAAATAATACTTTGTACTAAAGAAGGATCAGCATCTCCCTTTAATTCTAAACCTATTCCCAACTTTTCTACCCAAACAGTTTTATCAGGATTGATTAGAATTTCAACTGTTCTTGGATCATCAAATTCTTGTAATAAAGTTGTACCTACATTTGGGAATAGAATAGTTCCCATAATTAAGCGAAGTTGGGTTTTACATTGAAGCTTTTGCTCTTGTAGAGCCATAAAACATACCTTTTACACTTACACTGAAAAACTTAAACACTTTTAACGATAGTGCTAGTATAACATATATTATACTAAAAAGATTATTCTTCTTCTAATTTATAGTATTTTAGCTTAGAAAGTAACAGCGTATTGTAGCAAAGGCTACTTAACCACGGATCTGGTTGACCATTTTCTTTAGTATAGACCACAAATGGAGGAGCTTCATAACGAGCTACATCATCACTTGACACTTGACGTTTATTTTTCATACATCTAAAGTCACGACAATATAGTCCTTGGGGAGTTAGTTCATCTAGATTAGTTCTCATACCTAAGCGTTTAATATGATAGTCTTTAAGAATAATAATTTCTCTAGAGGTTAGGTGCTCTATCAGTTTAAATTCTTTCATGGACCATACAGCAGGATCAGTTAGAGTTGGTTTATTGATTATTTTCTGCAATAGATCTTCACTCGCATCACTCAAAGCAACTTTAATTTCACCGTGCATATTCGCAATAGCAATTTTGAAAGACTTAGGCTCTTCACGAGAAAGGTTTGCTCTATCAATACCAATGATGTACATTTGCATTTCTCCTAAATAATAACACTTACCTTATATTATACAATATCTTATAGAACTTATATCTTATAATACTCAAGATATAAAAGTGTCATGACAAACAAAAATAAAATATTTTGTAATTTTAGTTAAAAACTATTGAATTTAATTATAAATATACTATAATAGACCATAGATAAAGTTTTTTGTTCTTATTTCCAATCAGGAGTTTTCTCTATGAAAAAGATAATTGCTTTAATAGCTGTTGTAGCTGTTTTATTTAGTGGAATATTAGGTTTTGTAGTGATTAAATCAGATATTCATTATTCTGATACAACAAAAGTAAAGTTAATAAAAGTAAGTTGCCATATATTTGGTAGATCACAAGATTGTACTAGAATTTAATATATCAAAGGGAAGTTTTTTTTTTCTTCCCTTGTCATGTTATGATTTAATCATGTTTTTCATCTTCTTTTTAGCTTCATTAGCTTGATGATAGTTTTGCCTAAAACTTACCCCGTCAAAAGAATTACCTACACCTTTTCTTAACATATTAGAGCCTACTTGCTTTGCGGTCATAGCACCTGCTTTAGCTAAAGCTGAGCTTGCCACAGCACCACCAGCTAAACCTCCTGTTAAAGCAACAGCACCAACCGTGCCAGCAACAGCCATAGCACCAGCTTTGTTAGGTGACATAATTTCTGATTGTCCAGGATTTGCAATAAAGCCTGCAATTTGATTTGGTAATACCATTACTAATTTACCAACAATAATACAAGCAAAGACAAGCGCACAAAGAGCACCATAGTCTTTTTTATTAATTCCTTCAATACACATTATATTGGTTTGATATATAATCTCGAAGCCTATTGAAATGACAATAATACTAATAAAGTACTTTACAGATTTAGCTAACAACGTCCGTAGATATGTCATACTAGAATCTTTAGTCCAAGGGCTACCTGCCATACCTAAGATAAAAACACCTAACCAAGCTGTGCAAATAAATTCAACTTTTAACATGAACAGGTTTATAGCCATGATATAGCCAAAAAACAGTATAAAAACACCAACTAAAAACCTTTGTACAATATAAAACAAACCGAAAAGATTTATAGAAGTAAATGATTTTTGACTATCTTTAGATCCAAAACACAATTCTGAAGCTAAATTACTTGTTTTTTGAACAATCGAAGCAATTACATCAGACTGAGCTCCATTTCCTGCTATACTATTTCCCCAATTACCAAACTTTGCACACATATTTGATAATAGAGTTGGGACATTATTTAATAGCCAATAAAAGAACCCAAAAATCATAATAGTTCTGAATAATTCAAAAAATAAACTACCAAAATCAGTGCCTTTTATCATTAATTGGGCACCATTCCAAATAAACGTAATTAAACATAACGCAAAAAGTAGTTTCTTTCCAGCTTCTGAAATTGAGGCTCCTACACTCTGAGTTTTACCTAAAAATTTACTTTGTATTGAATTTGTTATTTTTGAAAAATAATCATTTACTGACATGTGTACAGGTATATCAGTATCAACGTGCATATAACTTTGAACTTTTTTTAAAAGATCAGGTTTTGATTTTAATTCTTTTACAGCAGGGTTAGAATCGTCAACTTTTTGCCCATTAATATATATATCACCATCATCTGTAATATTAACCTTAGTATCATTATTTATAAGCCAAACTTGATCCTCAATATATCTCGTTATTTCATTGTCAGTTTCAAACTTAGGAGATTGATAACCAGACGAATAACCAGAACCAGCCTGACTTAATCCTACGTCAGCATTGGCTATAAAAGGACAATAAAAACAAAATAAAAGAAAAATAATTTTTAGAAAATTATTCATAAACAAATATCTCAAATTAAAAATCAACATTAAACTTACCACCAACTTTCATATTATTTCCTTTTAGTAACAAAACAGCATCTTGATAAGCTTGTGAAGCCTTTTCCTGTTGTTCTAATCTTTTTTCAGTTTGTTGTTGGTTAATAAAATCAACTAAAACCTTATTAGTTTTAGCTTGAGATTTAAGTAATTCAGCAGTCATATTAGCTTGAGTCTGAATAGAGCAGTTAATACCATCACAATTTTTCAAAGAATCACTGTATTGATCGGCAACTTTATCGGTAAGAATCTTTAAATCATTGGAAGTTCTTAAAGATTGATCAAGAGATTTGTCAATTAAATTAAAGATTTTATTTTGAGCATTGATAGCTAATCTTGAAAGATCGCAACCAGGAGTAGAGGCACAATCCTCCCAATATTTTCTATTACCAATCACGTTAGTGAAGTAATCACCAATAGTATTAATTTGACTTCCAAGAGAAGTTACAAAATTATAAGCTTGAGTTCCTGTATCATATAATTGTTTTGCAGAACTAAAAATATCAGTTGCAGGCTTAGCTGTATCTTTCATTTGTTGATTATATTGATCCATTTGTGTTTTATATTCTTTCGCCCATTGTGAAACCTGAGCTGAGTAACGACTAGCTGTTTCGCCATACTCTTTAATCTGATCCATATAAGACATCAGATTTTGACTAAGATTTGCGCCATCACAGGTAGGAATACCTGAAGCTAAAGCACTTTGGGATAACATTAAAGCTATCACACACATACCAATTTTTTTCATAAAAACCTCACCTGTTAACTAAAGTTAACCAAACAACTTGAGTAAAGCATAACCAACGGCAAAGCCACCACCAAAGGAGAATATCATAAAGATATACACCATTTTTTTAATTGCTAACATAGTAGTATCAAGACGATTCTGTATGTCTTTTACCATGTTATTTTTTAAATCAGTGAAGATTAAAGAAATATTCTTTTGTACATCATGATTTAAAATACTTTCAATTCTTGCACAAGCGTTTTTAACGCTATCTTCTAAAGCCTTAAAGCTTTGTTGTTCTCTTTCAGCCCACAAGTCAGCCAAATCATTAAGCTTACCTTGGGACATAGAAATAAACTCACTTAAACTTTTAGCTAATTGACGAGTAAACATTTCAAACATTAAGAATTGTAAAATCACAGGATCTTTATCTGAAATATGTTTACCATACTTCTCAAAACACAATTTCTTAAAGTTTTGGTAAATCTCGTCAAAATCAATATTTGTTGTATTAGATGCCATCTATTTATCCACCAATTTTGTCGTGTCAAACATAAAAAGTTAAACCGACTTTACAAAAATTACTTTATAAAAACCTTTTATACAAATACAAAAGGCTCTTTTACAAGAACTCTTTTGTATCAGCTTTAATAAATCAAATTTATCTATTCAATCATGCCTTGTTTAAACATCTCAATGATGTCAATTCTAGACTCTAATTCACAAGCAACTCTTTCAACAAAGCAGGAGCAAATCGCATTATTTCTAATATCTTTATGCTTTTTAAATTCTTCATCCGTTGCATAATGAATTGAATGAGGAAGCTCATATCTACCGTATTGATCTTTTAACACACCAAAATGTTGACCTTGCAACAACTCTTCAAAGTAAGTTGTCATAATTGGATAACGATCAACTAATTCTTGAATTTCAAAATCTTTATACCAATGATAACCAAAATACAGACCTTGAGCTAAATCAATAATTTTAAGAGCAAAATCACTAAATTCCTGAATAGTTTTTGGAAATTGATAATTCACGATTTCTAATAAGGTATCTAATTGAGGAAATTTACTCATGATATAGTCATGACATTTTTTAAAATCAATTTTTACCTCAGCATAGCCAATCGCATTAGGATCACATTTATATTCAACATTGTAGTTGTATATATTCAATACAGCCATCTTACTTTCTCACACTTATAAATAACACACTTATAGGATATACCACAATTAACGTTTTTTCAATTTAGGAATACCATTTTTAAGCAGTTCTGTTGACTTTTTTAACACTTTTTTATTTTGTTCTTGTGGAGAATTAAATTTTTTAGTGGTTAAATAAGGTTCAAGTAATAGCTCAGCATCTTGAGCATAAAATCTTCCATTATCAAGCTCATCATCTGATAACTTGTCTTTTAATTCTAAATTATCTTTATTAGCAATATTGATGATACTAGAAAAATCCTGCTCAGCATATTTAAATACCATCCAATCAGGTTTATGCCACATTTTACTATCGTCAAACAAGACATTTAAAAAAGTGAATTGTTTAAAATCAAGAGCACATAAATGATCTTTTATCGAGTCTTTAATATTACTCTGTTCAAGTTTTGGATCATCAATTAAACATTTTACTAAATAATTCTTATCAGAATTTTTTACAGCAACTGCATAAACACAACCTTCATTTGCTACATACCAATTATGATCTTTAAAATTTTCAAATTTAAAATGTTCAATTTCATTATTATTTAGAAACAGATCTAATTGCTCTTTTAACTTTGCATCATTAACTAAAATAACTGTTAAATCATTTCTTACCACAGGATTATAATTATCAAAAGAAAAGTTTTCAGGACTAGAAAAATCTGCTATCGGATCACGATAAATGCCACCGAAAGCTTCTACTTGTTGATTATAAAATTCACGCTCTTCTTGATCAAATTGATTAAAATCATTTCTATGTTCAATAAAGGTATTATAAGCACTAAAAAATAAAGCTTTTTGTATATTTTCAGAAAGCCAACCTTCTCTGCCAATATTACTCAACTCAAACTTTTTACAATTAGAAAACGCTCCAGCGCATTTTTCATAAGGTAGATTTTGTTCAATTACATTTAACTTAGAAATATCTTGATTAAAGTACTCACAATTAGCACAACACAAAGCGATATTTTCTAATTTTGGATTAATTAAAGGATCTAAAGATTGATTAAAATTTGTGCAGTATGCAAATTTTTTAAGGTTTTTAACAGCTTTACAACCTAAATGATCTAATTTTTGATTAAAACTTAAAGCTTCTTCAGCAAAGCCTTCAAAATTATCAACATCAGGAGCGTACCATTTTTCAAAACCACTAAAATCAAGCCTTCCTGACCGTGCAAAAACACCAACAAATGACTTGCAACAAGATACATCAACACTATCTAAAGGTGGGAAGTCATTTTCTAAATAATCGTTTAGTTCATAAGGGTTACAAGCTACACCTGCAAACTTTTTTAAGCAAGGATCAAAAATTGGAAAGTTATAATCTTCCCTATCAACTAAAACAGGACCTAAAGCATAATAATCGTGCTCCATAGCTGAATCTTTAAAGACATTATTTAAAAAATAATTAGTATTAGTAATACTATGAGCATCATCTCGATATTTAAATGTTTCTAAATTCCAGTTACTAAGATCTTGTCTAAAACTATAAGTTTTTACAAAAGCTCTATCTAAAGCTTTAACAGAACTTACATTCCATTTAGAAATGTCTTGATTAAATTGTTTACAACCACAAAACATATAACTAAGATCTTCTACTTTCGATACATCCCATGAACTTAGATCTTGATTAAACTTCTCACAACCATAAAACATATTGCTCATATCAGTTACATTAGAGGTGTTCCAAGTTTCAATACCACTAAAATCAGTACGATTACTCAAAGCAAATAAATCAGACATATCAGTTACATGAGAAGTATCAATCTCACCTAAGTTAATTCTAAGATCATGAATTAATTCATGTAATTCGTCTTTATTCTTAGGATAAAACATATTATTTACCTTATTGAATTTTTCTAAAATCCTTAAATGCTCATAATAAAGATCACTTTCAAAAGTATAATCAAATATTTTTGAAGCTTGAATGTGAGCATCATGTTGATTTAACTTACCTGATTGCAATAATTGACTCTCATAAAGCTCATGCTTAATTAAAAATAAATCATGAGAATCAATAACATTCTTGTTTTTAGAAGAAAGTCTATTCCAAGATTGAGCTATATAAAAATTTGGATCAAATCTTTTAATTTCATTATTCTCTAATAAATGACAATCATAAAATAAATAATTTTTAATTTGCTTAATTAAAGCAACATCATAACCTGTATTTAATGCGATTTGTTCACAGTCATACGTTCTTTTACGAATTTCTTCATAAAACAATTCAGCATGTTTCTTAGCTTTATCTGAATCAGGATCAGTTATAGCTCCTGATATACCACCACTAATAAAAAATAATGATAATTTCATTTAAAACCAACAGTACCATTCATGTTCAGGAATTGTATGTTCTTTTTTGTAACAATCTAAAATCTTCCACATAGCCCATACAGAATATCTTTTTAAGATCCTCTTTTCATTATAAGAAATCATCATTTCATCAATTTCAGGATTTGGAATAATTTCTTCTTTCTTAAGGTCAAATTTTACTTTAAACGGAGCATAATCATGATAATCAACAACTTTACAATCTAAAGTGACATAAGTACCATCGAAAATAATGTTTAAAAGTTCTAGCATAGACAACTCCTATTATCAACAGGTTTACTATTATCTATTATAGTACATTATCTAAATTAGATCTATGCTTATCGCCTTAAAACACCTGTTTTGCTTTTTGTTTGCTCTAATTCACGAGCCATATAGTCTAAATCTCTACCAATTATTGAAATTTGATTTTTTGAAAAGGCATTAGCAATATTTTTATAAGAATGTTTATCACAGCCTGCAAACAAACCTGTAACAATGCAATCTTCCCTAACACACCAGTCGTTTAAATCTTGATCAAAATTTTCACAACCTAGAAACATGTCTTGCATTTCTTTCACATTACCAACATCCCAAGAGCCTATATATTGGTTAAATTGTTTACACCCCCAAAACATGTGTGACATATCTTTAACCGAAGATACATCCCATGAACTTATATCTTGATTAAACCTATCACAACAATAAAACATGCCTGACATATCAGTGACATGACTCGTGTCCCAATTCTCTATACCACTAAAGTCAGTACGTGAAGATTGAGCAAAACTTATTCTTGTAAGAAACACCTCAGGATCTAAATCAGGATTTTGTTCATAATCTTGATTGTAATCTTTTAATCTAGAAATAAAATCATCTTCATTATCAACGTCAAAGTCTGCCTTAAAACATGAATTGCGTTCATATTCACACTCAAACGTAAAGTAATAATGATCAATTTCTACATCATAATCAGGTTTCATGTTACTTCTCCAAAATTACCTTTTTAGACCATTACCACGAGTTTTTTCTTTCTCTCTTTGCTTTTTCTTTTCTTCTTCCTTTTTCTTCTTCTCAGCCTCAAGTCGTAATTTCTCTTCCTGTTTACGTTTAATCTCAGCTAAACGTTTTTCTTGAATTTCTTTAACATTATGCTGTTTTTGATCAGGTGTGTTCGGAATTGCTTTGTTTAAATCATCCCCTACAATTTCCACACCAGTAGCATCCTTATCGTTCATCGCTTTAATCTTATCAGCAGAAGCTTTATCGATAATGTGATAATACAAATTCTCACAACCTGTAACTTCATTACTTACTTTTTCACCTGCTGTATTAGTAACAGGCTTTTGTTGACCATCTTTAACTAGATCAGTTACCTTAAATTCAGGAGAATTAGTAACTACAAAAGTGTAACCTTCAGGAGCTTTCATAGCATCTGTATTTTCTTTTACTTCATCAGGAGATACAGCAGGCACTGAAGGCTTTGCTTGTGGAGCTAAAGGATCAATACCCACAGATTGACCATCATTGACAGCTACATGCTCATTAGCCATGTTTTCAACATTATTTTTTTGAGCTTCATTATCGAATTTATCTGTTTCCTTACCTTGATTAACATCTTCTTCTTCATTTTTAACTTTGTATTTAATAAAAAAATTATAACCCATCTTAAAAATGGAAACAGATTTAGCCATTTTTTTTAAAATTGCAAATAAATCATCTCCTTCACTAGCTAATGCTTCACGAAGATTTAATTTGCCTTTATTCCTATTTAATTCTTTGGCTTTTTTGACTTCTTTTTCATATTTATCTTGATCTGCTTCAAAATTCTGTTTAGCTTGATTTTCAAAATTTTTTATTGCATCAGCCATTTTGATCTCCTTATACAATAATTGTCATGACAAAAGCCATGACAATTAAGATTTAACTACTTAAAAAGGTAAAGTTCCATCATTATTGACAGGTGAACCTTGACTTACCTTAGTATTTGTATTTGGTACATGACCATTAGTAATTGGATATGGTGCATTAGCATTTGTAGCACCATATTGAGCACCTTGATTTTGCACTCCATTACCATAACGGTTATAACCTTGATTGTACTGATTATTAGAGTAACGGTTAGTAACATTACCTGAAGATACATAAGCAGTTTGATTACCAGTTCTAGCATTACTATAACCGTTATTATGATTATAATTTTGAGTATTCTGAGGTTGAGTAACTTTACCTTTACGTTCTTCACCATTGTCGTTTAACAGTGCAAAATCACTCACTACAATCTCAGTGTAGTACTTGTCAACACCACTCTTGTCAGTAAACTTACCGTTGTTAATTCTACCTTCTACATACAAGTTCTTACCTTGATGTACATACTTTTGAAAAGTCTGAGCAAGCTTTCCCCAAACGGTTAAACGGTGATAGCAAGTTAAACTTACCTTTTGACCATTATTATTGATGTAATAATCAGGGGTACATAAATTGATATGTCCTACTACCTGATTATCAGCATAGTTTGAAAATTTAGGCTCTGAAGCAACATAGCCTACTAAAATTACTTTATTAATACCTTTCATAATTTTTCCTTATTCACAAGAATTAAACATTAAAAACTTAACAACAAACCGATCTAATCACAGTGAAATAACTATCGTATAACTCTAACTTTAAATTTTTATCGGTTTGACAGAGGTTAGCTAATTGCTCTTTAAAACACTTCTTAGCATCAGGCAAAGAGCTAAACACTCCTTCAATATAATACTCTTTACAATCTTTAGTATAACCTACGGTAAAGGGAGCTTTTAATTTCAACATAAAACTAAGTTAAAGCTCCTATCTACTTGGTCTATAACTAGGTTTGCTTGGTTTTTCAACTTTAGCAGGTGTAGCTTGAATAGTAGGTTTAACCACCTTACCTTTATCAAGATTTCTCTGCTCTTTTTCAAGCTCTTTAACTTCTTGCTTGTAATCTTTCTTAGTATCAATATCATGCTTTTTAAGATATTCAGCAATAGATTTTTGCTCTTCTTTAACCATTTCCTTTGAAGTATTAGTTAAAGATTGATTATCTAAGGTTTCAATAGAAGCATTAGTTACAAAAGTAGCAAAACGCTCTGGATCAGCCTTATACAAATCAACTAATGATGCCTTACCATTAGCTATTTCTTCTTGAGAAAATGGAGGTATAAAGGCTTGAGCAAAAGGTCTTTCATTTCGTAATGCTACACGAGCAGTGTGCATAGCATCGTGAACACCAGGATATTTAATATCTGAAGAGTGATCAGATGATTTAACCTGAAATTCGCCAATTACACCAATACCAACGTTGGGATATTTCTTAGCTAAATTCTCAGCAACATATTTTAAATTACCTGAAGTCATCGCACTTACTACGATAACTCCTTCAGGAGCTTTTTGTTGCATTAAACTTGCTGTTATAGGATCAGTAGTAATTAAAATACCTTTTGCCTTAGCTAAAGCATTGTTAATTCTGTTAGGCTCAAGATTTAACTTAGTAGCTAAAGGCATACCAAAACAGCCACGCATTGGAGCATGACCTACAAATTGTTGCAGACCATTATCAGCAATCGCTAAAGAGTTAGTTACAGAGCCAGTATCATTAAACATAGGGAAAAAGGCAGTAGTGTTAGTCTTAATTTGCTCTTTGGCAAAAATAGAGTTGTCATACACACCTTTTTGATCGATAAAAGCACCTGTATTTTTAATTGAAATACCTAATTGCTTAAAGTAAGGGAAGTCTAAGTTAGTATCATTTGCACTCACCATACTCTTTGAAGCATAGCTATTATTTACAAAGTCGGCTACTTCCACACGATGTTGCATCTCCAAAGCGTTCTTCGTCATCATCACTTTAGCAAATTGCTCAGAGAACAACTTAGCTTTATCGGCATTTTGCACACCTAATTTGTATTCAGTAGTGTTTGCTTTATTCTGATCGTAAATCTGTAAAATTGGCTCATTTTCAAAAGTAGCAAATTTATAAGCTACATTACCAATTTTTTGTACATTACCATCTAGAACAAGATCTTGAGGTCTTGCCTTAATACCAGCTTTTTCAAGATGTTTGCAAGCTTGATCTTTAAGTTCAACGGTGTACTCTTCCATCTTTTTAAATTCATCAGGTGAAGGTAAGTATTTAGCATACTTTTCACGGTTCTCAGGTGTATCTTCTACACACATCGCACCATGATAAGGATCAAGTTTAACTCCTTTTAAGAGATTATCATTTTTAAGCTCTAAACGATCTTCTCTATTCATCACAAGATATAAAGGACGTTTATCAGACTTTAAGATCTCTTTAGCTTTAACATCCTTAAAGCCAGGATTGATTAAATTCAAGCCAAAGTTAGAACGTTGAATATGTTCTAATAAAGCACTAGCTTCACCCATGTTCTGTAAGCTAAATTCCTTTAATTGCTGAGCAGTAAAATACTTCTTATTAGTATTCAAAAGCTCATTTACATTCTTAAAGGCACGCTCTTCAAGTAATTGGCAATTCTTATGAGTCATTTTACCCATTAAACGCACTTGAGCTGAGAAATTAGCAAATTCTTTTAAATCTTTGCCATTTTTCTCATAAGCAACCTTCATATTTGCAAGCAAATCATCTATTTGCTTATCAAATTTTTCACGTGAACGCTCAAACATATCGGTGCTACCAAGTCCTTTACCAGCAGATAATTTAGCATTAGCAAGTAAAGCTACACTCATAGCATGATCAGAGCAACATTTAGCTACAATAGCTAAATTCTCTTTTACATCACGATTAAGAGCTTTAGGCTTAGATAATCTATGAAAACGATCATCGATTGAAGCTTCAAGGTTTTCAGAACCATTTCGTAATAGCACTAAATTTGCTTTACTTTCAGCAACAGCTAGCTTTTCTTGAAGTTCAGCACCACGAGTTGACATAAAGATAGTACCATTAGCTTCTTTAAAAGCTCTTACAGCAGAATAAAAGTTTTGTGCTTGATCATAAGATGATCTATAACCTAAATTTACACCAGCTTTAGTACAAGCGTGTAAAATTTCATTGTAATTATTTACACAGCCAGGTTTACGCATAGCCTTTTCTTTAGCACACTCATTAAGAGCTCTTGCTAAGAATAATTCTCGTTTAGCAGGATCAGTTTCATTTAAAGCCATAGCCAACATGGTTTTACCTAAAGTAGGCTTACCACTATTAATATCTAAGCCCGTTAAAGGTTTAGGTCTTTGGCATCTAGCTACTCTATCACAATATAAAGCACTACCTTCAATTAATGAAGCATCACAATAGTACTGATGCTCAATCGGATCATACTTAAAGCCGTTGTCAGGATTAGAAATCCAACGTGCTAAATTTTTTGGAACGAAATCAAGGTAAACACGATGATTTAATTCTTCCATCTCAGAGTAAGTATGTCTAATGCCATATTGAGCAATTTTAATACGTTGCGCACGTTCACGAGCTTCTTTAAGATCGTATTGTTTTTGTCCTTTTAATTCAGGAAATAAACTTAATTCCTTAGAATCAATAGACCAAAGCTGAAGATCTTGGATCCATTGTGCCGATTTTGCAAAGTTGACTAAGACACCTTTTGCTTCATCATCTTTTTCACTAACTTCAATATATACGTTAGGCATAATTTAGATCTCCTTTGGTAAAAATCTTTTCCTTGTCAGTATCAATAACTTCAGCATTTTGATTGATTTTATAATTACTCTGTTCTAAAACTGAAAAATCATCATTTTGAACCTTGTTTAATCTATGGTTAACTTGTCTTTTAATCATATACAGACGTTCTGAGTATTCCACAGGAGCACACAGAGTATTAAATCTTTCTATTTTTTCATTTTTAATTAAGTTATTGATAGTAATAAATATTTTTAAATGAGGTAAGGTATCATTAAGAATACCAAACTCTTTTTCAATTTTTTCATTTAAGGCACTTTTTTCAAAGGCATTTTTAGATGCAAGAATAATGGCTTGTTGATTTGGACCTCGTACAAGATCTAAACATGGTTTATATTTCATTACCGAAGTAAAGATCCCCATCAATTTATTCATGAATACTTCATCAGTACAACCATAAGCATAATTGTAAGAGCTTGGAGAATAATCTAGAACCATAAATACGAAGTCTTTAAATTTTTCAGCATAAAAATCAAATAATTGCTCATAATTATTTTCTAAAGCTTCATATATTTCTTTTACAGCTTTTTGATATTTATATTTAGAGTCAGTTTGTTTCATATTAGCCATTAAGACTTTACTTAAACCATTTGCTAAGCCTTGTGTAAAGGAAGAACCAACCCCCAAACGTAAAATGATAGATTTATTGATATGTGTAAAATTAACTAAGGTAAACACTTCATCATTTACAGCTTTATAAAAGCAATCAGCAAGATATAAACCGAATAAAGCTTTAAGGGCATCCAAGCCTGTAACTTCCTGTTTAGAAATATTTAAAATACTTGGCAAATTAGTTTCTAATTCAGAAATTTTTAAACTAATCATTTAATTTCTCCTTAAAAAACTAAAGAAACCTTTAGCTTTTTTCTCTTTCTTTACAGCCTTATGTCTTGTTGATACAGGTTTAGCTTTTTCATAACGTGAAGTCATAAAACCTTGGCAAGATCCTTTAAATAATTCTTCAGCATGTTCATCGAATTGTTGAGCATATTGCTCACCTAAATAATTGATATGTTCAAAGAAATTCATGATAAATAATTTAGCAATATCACTTTTTAATTCTTGATCATCTGTATTAGGAAGATCTTTAAAACGAGGATCTTTCCTTTTATAAGGATGATCTTTAGCTTTTCTTAAATCAGTAACTAAAAAATTTTCTACACTTCTACCAGGAAATCTATCTTCATAAAAATCATAAATTAAGGCAGAATGTTCGTCATAAAATTTTGCTAATTTATCATCAGTTGCCACTTCACCAAATTGATTTTCTAAAGCTTTATCAAAAGACTTATTTAGCCACGGCATAGCATTAACAATTTTTTCAGCTTCTTTTAAAAACTCAAAAAAGGAAAGCTCTTTTCCTTCATCTACTTGTAAAAAATCCATTACTTCATCGAAAGCTTCAGGATAGGAAGTTGCACATTCAAAATGTTTTCTTACTACACTATCTTCGACATCACAATGAGTGTCATAAGCCATTTCATCGAATAAAGCATAAATTGATTCTTGTTCTTGCATACTTATAACTAAACCTTAGACTAACCTAGGCGAAAACTCACCTAGGTTAGACATCATACTAAAGAGAACGAGATTTCTTTTTCTCTTGCTTTTGAACATGAGTCTGAGTCTTTTTCTCAGTAACACCACATAAAGCCTCACGTTCCTTAGTTGACATGTATCTGTTATTATCCATGTCATCCATGTTCTTAAAACAAGTGGTATTTAACACTACCTTCTGTAAGTCCTTATTTTGAGCGATAGCATCCTTCTCAACTTTCCAAATACCATCCTCAACATAAGTTGCAGTATTGTTTAAGATTGGATGATTCTTATAAGAAGCTACAAAGATCACCTTGTCATCATTAACCACAGGCTCTTGGGATTTTGTCATGGCATTTTCTTTGCGTTGCTCATGCTCAGCTAATAACTTCTTACCAACCTCAGCATCGAACTTCTTGCCGATAATAGCCTTATCCTTAGCTTGTAATGGCTTATTAGCCTTTACATCCTCGTAGTTAGCAAACACATCAAATTTGGCAATATCAGGGTGGGCTGAAGCAATCTTATCAGCAGGAATACTCCATACTTTAGCTTGACCTAACCACTTTGCACCTTCGGTCTGATGAAATACAGCTACATGCTCCTTATCAGACTTAACATAATAGTAAGCCTTCTTTGGTGCTTCCTTTTGCTCTGAAGCTTGCTCTTTAGCTTCTTGAGCCTCAGTTTCAGGATGTGACTTAGCCCAGTTAGCTTGATGTGCTTCATATTCTTTAAATACTTTTTCACCTAATTGCTTAGTGTAAGCAGTACCGATACTGTTTTTAACGGTATCATCTAATTGATTACCACCCTTAGTAAAGAACTCTTCACGATTAGGATATAAAGGATAATCCTTTAAACCAGGATGTGCAGTAGTTAAAGCATCCTTCTCAATCATCCAAAGTTTAGACTTTGCACTAAAGAAACAATTAGCTGAATGATGTGCTACATTCTGAAACTTCTCAAAAGCCTCTGACTTTGGCATTGGAGCTCTAATGTAAACATACTCTTTATTTTCTTTATCCATAATAAATATCCTTGCTTACGCATTAAAAATTAAAGATCAAAAATAAACAAAGCAATACACTATAAAAATAACTTATAGCATATTGCTTTATTCATTAAACAAAAATTATCTTTCATTTTAATCCTTTATCAATTCATCATTGATAACTCTTTACCACAGAACAACTTAGGGAAAATCATTATTTCCATGAAAAGTTATAATATTTTTGATAAAACAAAAATAATTAAACTTCTGTTACTACTATATTAGCACAGCACAGCAATTTTTCAAGAAATTTTTATGCTTTTAATCACGAAATTATAGATTATATTTTTTTGTCATTACAAATTTTCATAATGCTAAACAGGCTCTAATAAAGTCTTAAAATATTCAGCAATTAAATTATCGGCAATCACTATATGTACCTTACGACCACCTTTAGTAGCTTGATCCCAAGGACCTTCTTCGGTTTTGGTCCAATTAACTAAAGTGCCAGCGTTATATTTTCCAAACATATCAATAGTAATCTCAATGATGTGTTTTTGTAATGATGTTAACTTATTTTCAACCTTTTCTTTATGAGCTAATAAGGCTTCTACGATACCATCTGCTGAATGTAGATTATAAATACTAGTAAAGACAGGTCCATGAGGTTGAGCAATTGGATGTTCTTTACAAATCCTTTCTCCTGAGGTTGCTAATACAGCTCCATAAACACAAAACACCAATTTTTGTATCTTAGTTAAATTTACAAAGAAATTCTTATTAGCACATGCTTTTGTGATGTAAGAAGCAACATCAATAACATCAAGTTCTAAAGACATTTAAACACCTTTATTGATTTATATTCTTTAAGGGCGACCTCTTCTATTACCAGTCGTTAACTCTAAGTTAAGTTGTTCATCTTTAAAATACATTAGATTTTTAATATAGTTATCTACTAATTCTTTATCAACAGCTTTTCCATTAGAAAAGCTTGAATTAGAACTCACCAGGAAACTCCTTCTTTGCATCTGATAAATTTAGATACATAACAGATTTTATTCCTAAAGTATTTTTAATATGATACGCATAGCGAGGATCTGTTGGAATTATTGACATTAATTTTTCAGCTTCCTTTGATTTGTGAGCTTTTAAAAGAACATCAACATTTTCTAAAGATGCTATTAATTCAGATTCACTCATTTCTACATCCAATTCTTCACGTAAGCGAAAGTACTCTTTCCACTCGTCCTCAGTCATCTGATTTAAAGGTTCATTCCACCCCTTCGGTTTATGATCCATGTTAGTCATCGTAATTCTCCTTAATACAATAAAATCTTTAAACTAAAGTTAGTTTAGGTTTAAAGCTTTTTTCTATTCTTGTACCAGTAGTTCCTTTTGTGTAAGACTTGTTTTAAGGTGATTCATTGTTCTGCTTGCTTCATTATATCTTTTAGAACTCACCAGGGAACTCCTTCTTTGCATCTGATAAGTTTAAATACATAACTTCCTTTAAACCTAAACCAATCTTAATTTTGTAAGCTAAACGAGGATCAGTAGGGATCTTTGCTAAAAGTTCTTCTGCTTCACGGTCTTGTTTATTTTTTAAATACTCATTAATCTTTAATAAAGCTTCGTCTAATTCTGCTTCAGTGTACTCTACATCCAACTCTTCACGTAAACGGAAGTACTCTTTCCATTCTTCTTCTGTCATACGGTTTAAAGGCTCGTTCCAACCATTTGGCTTGTGTTGCATGTCAGTCATAGCTATTCTCCTTAAAATTCCTTACCTATATCTATTATAGTATATTAAACCTAATTTTCAATCTGATTAGATATGTTTCTTTAACCAGCTAACCTGATCTTTGACTTTCAATTTCTTTAAATTGGTAACAATATGATCCATAACATCTTCTTTACGCTCTAAGTTTTGATCTAACAATTCTTCAAGACCAATATCTTGTGCTTTTAAATAATAGTAGTTAACTGTATCAGCCTCTTGTCCTAAACGATAAACACGAGCTTCAGCTTGTTGCATCTGAGCCATATCCCAAGTTCTATCAGCAAAAATAATGTTATTACAGAATTGAAGATTTAAGCCAAAAGCACCACAGCCATAGCTTAAATATAAGCATTTAGCATTAGTCTTTTTAAATTTATCTAACTCTTTTTCTCTTTGCTCTTTATTCATCGAACCAATAATTTTTAAGGCAGACTTTGGAATACCACCTAAAAACTTGGTAAATATCACTACTTTACCATCAATTTTTTCTAATAATTTCTCAATAGCAAGACTTCTACTAGCAGAACAGCTTAAACAAGAGTGGCACAAAGTAATTAGATTCATTACAGAATTACGCTCTTCTTGCTTCTTTTTAAGTTGTTCTTCAGGATCTAACTCAGTGTTATTTTCAATCTTAGAAGTTTTTTCTTCTAATTTATCTAATTCATCAAAGTACTTATTTTTAAGTTTTTCATATTCATTTAAATCGTCAAAAGTAAGATCATAGAATACAGTTTGATAATTCTTTTGTACGTCTAATTCTAATTTAGCATCAAAAATATAAGGTTGAATCCTAGAAATCAAATGAGGAATATTATACTGATCTAAAATCATGCCTTTATTTTTACCTTCACTAAAGTAAGAGCAATACTTATTTCTAAAAGACCAGTAATTTTCATTAAGAATTAAAGGAGATAAAAATTCCATTTGGGAATAAACATCTAATACGTTTTTACTCATAGGAGTACCGTTTAGAATAAGCTTATATTGAGCCATTGAACCAATTTCAATTATTCTTTTAGTTCTCTTAGCTTGTAAATTCTTGATTTTTAAACTTTCATCTACTACCACAAAGAGATTATGAAAAGGCTTTAATTCTTCAAGTAATTCATTATAAATTCTTTCACTTTGTCCAATCGATTCACAGCCTATTACTTTTAAAGGCAAATTTGGTTGCCATTTTTGCTGTTCTTTTTCAATTTCAGATTTTAAAGAGCAAGGGCAGATCCATAAAAAGTAATCGCATCTAGCTACTCTATCAGCCATCAGATCTAAAGCAACTTTAGTTTTACCTGTACCCATAGACATAAATAAAGCACCGACCTTTAAACGTCTTAACTTAGCAAAAGCTTGAGCTTGAATAGGTGTATTTTCATTCTTAGACATTTTATTGCTCCTCTAAAGGATCGTGTTCATGTTGATAGTCAGGATCGATAAGACATTCAGGAATAGTTACATCGGTTAAAGGCTCTAACTCAGGAGGTGTATATTTAACATTACAACCTTGTTTAGTAAATAAAGAAAAGACTTTTTCTTCTTGATCAAAATGATCTTCAATTTCTGAACCTGTAACAGATATAGATTCTATTTCTTCCCACTCTCCATCGACTAATTCTGATTTTCTTAAAGTAAAGTTCCAATTTTCTGTATAGCTAATACTTTTAGATGACGAATATTGATCATCAAATACCATCTTTTTTGGATGAAAAAAGTAATAACCATCAGAAGTAACGATACGATAAGAATTAGCTCCGATGCTAAATTTGGTATTAGCAGGTAATCGTAAAGTCTTAAACTCAGACATGAATTAAATCTCCTTAAATTCATTTTACTCTATTATAGTATATTTTATAACAAATTACAATTTTCGGCGCAATCTTTCTCTTTCTTTCCTTTTGTTTCAGATCTCATAGTGAAAATTATTTAAGCTCTTTTCTTTTAAAGAGTAGAGATTTATTTATTGAAAATAAATTATTACGGAACAAACCGAGTTCTGCTAAAGAACGAGGTGTTCCCTTTATTTAATACTTTAGTTAACTTTATGATCTACTGTATCGTTACTATATCCTCCAAAAATTTTAAAATTTTCCCTAATTTTTCCTTTATAATACAGTAGGTTAATCACAAAATTTTGCTTTTTCTAAATCTCATAGAAATCAAGATTATTCTTACCTATTACTAAATATTTTTGAGGTGTTAAGAAAAAAGTTTTAAACAAAAATTGGTATTTCTAACGCTTAAAGAATCCACAAGTAAAAGAATAATTTATTAAACACCTTAATTTAAATAAAAAAACATTAAGTGAAGGTAAATCTTAAAAATAAGAAAATTTAAGCTAATAGTCTAAATAAATGACTTCTTATTAAGCTAAATTTCATGATTGAAGGTAGTAATTTAAGAAAATTTAAAAAAATTAGACATGACAAATTCTCCAATCAATTTCTTGATTAGAGTTCTTTCAACTTGAAACTAAGAATTTAGATTAAGCTACTGAAAGATTGCTTTTAATTCATCGTTCGCTTGATTAGACAACTGTTCTCGTTGTTCAGGAGGAAGATCACTCATTTTTACGGTTACACCATTTATATCGATGCATAGTTCGTCACTATAAGCTTTGTTGTTTGCTTGATTAGCTTCTTTGGCTTGTGTATTTAGGTTTTGATTTTTAAGTGATTTCTTATGTTTTAAACTCTTATATTCACCCTTAGTAAAACGCTTAAATAATGAACTTATATAACATAAAGCTTTACTTGGAGCATTTTTAACCTTTTCAAATAATTCCATACAAACATATTGCATGATTATTTTATAAGGCTCAGTTAGAGATGTAAAACCTTGTTCAAAGAATTTTACAGCACGATTATAATAAGCTGAAACATTAGAAGCACTGATTCCAAATTCGATTAAAGCTTTCTTAATTGCTCTTTTATGTAAAATTACATATTTTTCTTTTAATTTAAGATCTTCAATACGTTGATTGATAAAGGCTTCAGCTTTGGCTAAATCGAAATCTTTTTTATTAAAACACTGATTAAAATACAGATCTTTGTGATCATCAAAATCCTGAGAGATAGTACTATACATACTTTCACGAGAAATTTTATAAACTAATAAATAAATTAGAAATTCAGAACCAACCTTTAATTTCTCGAGATGTTTAGATAACTCTTTTGGCATTTCAAAAAAGTGACCATCATTATTTCGATATAACGCAATTAATTTATCAGTAATTTCAAATTCAAAATGACCATAATCGTCTTTGATGATTGTAATTAGCTTTGATTTTGCTAATAAATTAAATACAGATACAGTTCTAGCATAGGCTGTTTTTGCAGAAATATGAGAAAAAGCTGTTTTTGCTAAAACATTAAGATTTACTACTCTTCTATTTAATTCTTTTGCATCTTTTGGCTCTGAAGCTGTATCAGAAGTAATACTTTGTTTTTCTAAAAATTCTTGCTTAACTTTCTGCTCTAATGCTTTAAAAGTGATTTTTTTATTAGGATCATAGCTTTTATTAAAAGCATCATGCCTAAAAATATAGTTAAGTAAGATATTAGCATCTAAAGCTCTTTTAATGTTAGAAGAGTTACGCTTTTGTGCTGATTGCTGATCAGCTACTACTAATGTCGAAACCTTTTCTGATGAAACATGATTAAAGGTTTGAATAAGATCTCTTAAAAGTGAGATACTGAAATTTGCCTTTGTAAAAGGCTCAATGTTAAACATTTTTATTTAACTCCATAAAAAACATAAAAATATACAAAACAAAGACAAAGATGAAAATATAAAATTCATTAATGTTATAGCATATAGCCGATCTTAGATCAAATTAATTTAATAAATATTACTTTTACTAATTGATTTATCGAATTATCTTTACTATAATAAAAATGCAATAAGATTACAGGGAAATAGTTTTATTGCTAGAACATTTTTATGTCCTAAAAACAAGAAAATATACAATAAAGATAAGATATTAAAATTCAAAATAAAAAGGGTGAATGTTAAGTTCACCCTTTTTATTTGTCTTAAATTTACTTGAATTTAAATGACTTAATGCTTACCTCAGAAAGATTTACATTAATCTTATTACCGTTTAAATCTTGTAAGATACCTTGGGTATTACTTGGTGCATCATCAAGAATTAGTAAATAATCTTGACCTTGATAAGTACAATAGATACCTTCAATTTCAACCTTATCAGCATCATTTTCTTCTACTGAATCAACTTCATCATCATAATCAGGCTCATAAGAGTTATCAACACCTTCATCATGAATAGAATCTGATAAATCGTGAGCTACACGAGTATCTCTATCGGTATAAGTAGAAGTTGCATTGATACCAGCAGTTGGAGCTGTATTTTCTTGATTTTTAGCAAACATCTTAGGCTCTGCTGACTTATCTCGTTCATTAAGCTCTGTATATTCACTATTCTCTGTTGTTGAAGTTTCACCTTCATAACCAGCAGTATTTTCTGAATAGTCTTGAGCCTGAACTTGAGAGTCTTGAGCATTACCCTGCTCTTGTGGATCATCAAGCTTAGGAATATCAAGATTTGGCATCTGATCTGCATCTTGAAGATTTTCTTTACGAGCAATTAAAGCTTGTAATTCAGCAATAAAACTACGATCTACTAAAATACCAGCTTGACGTTTACGATCTAAGAAATCGATAGTAATTTCAGGATCTTTCTTAAAAGCATTGATAATGTCATAGCCTGTTCTTGGAGATTTAGAAATTACACCTTCATTAAAGTAAGTAATTAGCTCTAATGGTACATTATTAAATGCCATAATTTGAGATAACCACATACAAGATTTACCAGTGATGTCAGCAAGCTTACTACGCTTTAACTTACCATTTTTAACATTTGGATCATCAGGATGCTCTTGAATGTATAAATCTTCAATTTTCTTTAAACTTGAAGCAATTTCAAAAGTATTTAACTCAGTACGTTGTACATTTTCTGTTAACTGATCTACCACAATTCTTTCTAGAGAATCATAATTTCTAATAATGCAGTCAATGGTATTTAAAATCTTCTCGTCAGGATTTAATTTACCTTCTTCTTGCTCTTCTTGTTGCCATTGGCGCACTAATTTTGAAGCACGATAACGTCTTTCACCACATACAATAGTATATTTGTTATTGATAATTGGTGATTTTAAATCGTTAGGATCTTCATGAGCAGGACGAACGATAATTGGTTGCTTTAAGCCACCATCTCTAATTGAACGAGCTAAGCTTGATAAAGTGTTAGAAGCGTTATCATCGTCATTATTTTCAATGATAAAACCTTCATTACTTTCACTACGGACCTGCTCTAAAGCGTTAATGTCATCTAAATTGATAGCTACAATTTGCTCTTTAGAAGCTAATAAAGAAGCATTAGAACCAATATTTAAATTCTGTAAAGCTGAAAAATCACTCATAATTTATACCTTAATTAAAATTAAAACCTTAACAAACCTTAGTTTCTCTTTTTAACTCTAAATCTACCTAACATGATAGTAAGTAATTCATCATCACTAAGGTTTAACTTATCTACAATCTTTAAAAAGTTACTTACTGTAATACGATCTTTCTTATGAAGCATAGCATATAAAGTACTGTACTCAACATTAAGTATTTTACTTAACATGCTTAAAGAAATATTGCGCATCTCTAAGTAAATTAAAATTCTTTCTTCAATACAAGTTGACATATAAATATTCCTTTTTAATCTATTATAGCATATATCTTTATTATTTACAAAGTTATATCTTAAAGTAGTCAACTTAACCTTTATGCCATGACGAATTTTTAAAATTCATCATCGCCATTTAACTGTTCTTTGTTGTCAACATCCTTCAACTCATTAGAGAGATTTAACGGATCTGACTTAAAAGCCTCCTCCTTGAAGGCAAGTAACTCTTCTGATTTTTCATCAGAAACTTCTAAAACATCCTTTTCGCCATCTAAAATTTCGTCAATCATAGCTACATCATTTAGTGTCATGATTTAAAATCTCCAATGTTAAAGCATAAAATTCGTCAATCGCACGTTTATCGGTATGACCTTTAATAGCTCTTAATTCGTTTAAAGAGCAAGAATTAGATAACGCATCTTGAATAGCACCTGAAGTGTGGATCTTATCATTCAATAACAAAGAACCAATCGCAGACTTTTGCAACTGTTCTAATAATTCTTGTTGTCTTTTTCTAGAAGAAACAAACTTGTTAATTACAATACCTAATAAATCACAAGTAGCCATTCCGTTTTGGGAACGTACCATATTGATGTTCTGATAAGTAGTAAGTAACTTATTTAAGCCTAAGAGTGAGAAAGAATCTAACTCCACAGGAATTAAGATCTGACCTGTAACTAATAAAGCAATCACAAGAATGTTGCCTAAAGTTGGAGGTGTATCAATGATACAGTAATCAAAGTGTTCACCTAAAGCCTTTAAATTATTAGCAAGGTTAGCAGAGCACATACCTTTGTCTAAATTTTCGGTATTAGCAAGATTGTCATCAGCAGAACAAAGTACAATACTTTGAGAACCTTCAACCACAGCTTTAATTTCTTCTTCCTTTAAAACTCTAGACATTAAATCAGTAGCACATAACTTACACTTAAATTTCTCAAGAGTATCTGAAGCATTACCTTGAACATCAAGATCTAAGAATAAGATCTTCTTGTTAAAAGAATCAGCCATCACACGAGCGATGTTAGTACCTACGGCAGTTTTACCTAAACCACCCTTTTGATTAGTAATTGTTAAAATTTTCATGCGAACCTCAAATAATAAAATAATTATGCAGAAACTTTATTTTGATTTAAATCAATTAAAACTAAGTAATCGATCTCGAACTTACCAAAAGCATTTTCTTGCTTGGTCATTACAGCCTTGTAATGAGTATTTTTAAAAGGATTCCAAAAATGATGATAAGGCTTTTCGTCATTCATCTTTAAAACTTCTTCTTCATTAGATAACTTATAGAAAGTTGCCTGATTGTTCTTTTCGCCAGCCCAAAATTTCTCAGAGCTTGAAACAATGTAAATACGATCTTCTTTTTTCACGTTATTACTCCTAAATACTAAAATCTACTAAATTAGACCTAACGTTAAAATCTATATTTATTATAGTATAATATTTTATAGTTTGTAAAGATAAAATAAATTATTTTAGATACTTTTATCACAATTTCTTTTTGTCACGACATAATTATAAAAAAAAATAAAGAGTTGAATTAACCTCAACTCTCTATCAAGCTTTATTCTAAACAAAAAAAAATTATTTAAGCTTCACTCTCTATGCGTTCTCTTCTCTTCTCTAAAGCACGGACAACATAAGCTTTAAGCTTATAATAAGCCTTTAAAATTGGATTCTTATTCACTGAATTTAACTTATTATAAACATACAAGGTTGCAAAACAGTCAGCTAAAGAGTTATGAGCTTCCTTTAAATATTTTTTTGTACCACCAAAAAATTGAAAAGCAAAGATTAAATTTTTTCTTTTATATTTATTACCTGCTTTTGCTTTATAAAAGTTAGAAAACATAGTTAACACATCAGTAACATGAATGTTAGCATTAAGATTGATGCCATTAGCTCTTAAAAAGTTTATATCAAAACTTGGATTATAACCTACTAATTCATCAGCAGAATTTAAAAGAGAAGCTATATCATCACGATAAACAGGTAGCTCTTCTTCATTCTCTACATTCTTAATATAAAGACCGTTAAGAGAGCTTGCACTTAACCAGTCACGCAATAAATCTGTATTTGTAAAATGCTCTTGACTTGGTTTAATGTACTTATTAAAAAGTACACGATTATGATCATCAATCACACTAACTTGCAAAATCGCATTTTTATTTGGATCTAAACCAGTGGTTTCAGTATCTAAGATCAGCTTCATTTTTAATTACCTGCAATAAGCATAAGATTTGCGCCATTTACCAGTTGATAATTGTGATTCTAACTTAAAATCAGCATGAGAATTAGCTTGAGGTTTACCTTCGTATTCTAATTTAAACATCTCTTTCTCAATAAAAGATACTAACTGTTGCTTGCTCATAGGGTTAAAGATATTACCTAGAAAAACAGTATTTGTATCTTTAAAAGCATGGCTACATCTTACATCAGTCTTTCTAATGCCTTTAACGTAATGCATTAACCAAAGTAAGTTTTTACTTTTTAAGTTGTAATATAGCTCAAGGTAATTACCATAGTTTGCAAAATTAATGCCTAAAGATTCTAAACTTATATTCGCAATTTGATCTTCTTTTAAAGCTTTAATACTAGTCATAAATTATTCCTTTAATCGATATAGTCGTCTAATTCTTCAGAAAATAAGAATTTAATAGTTAAATAAAAGACATATAAAGCACAAGCAATTACCATGCTTCCACCAATAAACTCACCTACATTCATAAAAAAAAGTGCCTTTTTGATTAACATAATTATATTATGTAATATATTATAACAAATAATCAATAATTTTGATAATTTTTGTCATGACAATTTAAACAGCAACTTGGCAGACACTTTCTAATATCTTATCAAAATCATTACGAATAAAGGAAAGTTGATAGGTTGAGTTGATAAACAAAGGATAACCATTTAACTCAGAATCTACAGCTTCTTTATACCTATCAGGATCTAATAACTCTGAAAAAGTTTTATTTTCCTCAAAAACAGATTTGATTAAAAATTGATTTGTATCATCGGTAATAGTTTCTGATTTAGTAAACATTGGCAAATTTGCTACATGTTTTAAAGAGCCCTGATCTGAAAACATATTACAGATCATATCTGTATGACTAGCTATGCGATCATTGATAACAGGATCAGGATAGTGATTTAACCACACTACTACATCTGTTTTTGTAAAAGTATTTAAAAGATTATTTGCAACCGAAAGACATTCATTTTTAAAATAATCATTACCTGAAATTGGCACGTGAAGTACTAACTTTAATTCTCTTTCTTCAAATTCTTTTAAAATTGCGAAATCGTCTTTTTTTAGGTTAAATACAAAATTCTGATAAGCATCAGCAACTAACTCAATGAGCATGTCATTGTGAGTATTTAAAATTCTATCAAATAATTTTTGGCAATCATAAACTAAAGTACCATCTTCCTTCGTGTTAGTTAAAGGTAAGATATGCGCATTTAAATACTTAAAGCGACTAATAGAATTAGTATTGTTAGATGTATCAATGATAGATAATCTTTGACCATATTTTCTAATGTATTGAGCAAACAACCATCCAATAAAGGTTTTTCCACAACCTTTTTGTGAAGATAAAATCACATGAATAATCATATAACACCTCGTAAACTTAATTATGCTTATTATAAGCTATTTTAGTTTATAAAGTCTAAATAAACATACAAAGAATAGCCACAGAAAACGTGAATTTATTGATAGATGATTGTTCTTTAGTAAGCAAAATTACTTCTTTATTAAAGAATTTTAAATTCTTTTCTAGAGCTATAATCTTCTTAGGATCAATTTCAAGATCATTCTGATCTAGTAGCTGAAAATTGTCGGTATCAAAAGGTCCTTCTTTATGATCGACCAATTTTAAATTGGTAAGATCTTTTAAAGAAACTATTTTAACTGAAGTGAAACAATTTAAATCATTTAGAAAAAGCTGATCTTTTTTAGCAAGATCAAACAATTCTTTACAGTCAGCAAAAGACTCTGATTTTAAACGCAAATACTCTTTTACAAAGAAAAAATCTTTTGCATCTCTTTGAGAGCTTAAAAGTTCCATATAATCAAATTGTTTTCCAAGATACAAATCTGATGCTTGATTTAATAAATTCTTGCGATATTCATACACCAAAAATAAACCTCTTGCATTTGGTTGACGTGTAGCTTTGTAGTTTTCTACTAGATCAAACTGTTCACTAGCATACCAGTCTTTTTGTAAATCGATAAATTCTCTAACAGGCTCTGATTTTAATAGACCAAAATCATCAAAATTTTTTGTATTATAGCTTCCTGTTTTTAAAAAGTTGCTGTAATACCTATCATCAATCAAATGATACTTTTTATTCTGAAGTACACACCGTAAATCTTTTGCACAGCGCAAGGCTTTATGAAATCTAGCTGAATAATCTTTTAAATACTCTAAAAAATGATGTAAAGGGTTTTGTAAACAATATGCTTTGTTAAAGGTACTACAAAAGGCATAATCAAGTTCAAGACATTCCTCTAAATTAGTTTTAGCATGTTTATCATAGATAGCTTCAAGTAAAGCTTTATAGAGTAATACTTGATCTGCTGAATTAAATTTTGCAGATAAGATTAAATTGAAAACATTATTGATTAGAAATAAATCCTGAGGAGAAATAGGACCAGCAAAAATTGGATTGGCAAAATTAGAATTATTAAAATTCATCAGGAAATACCTCTTTTGCTTTAGAAAGATTATTATACATCACGCTTCTTAAACCTAAACCATATTTCATACCTAAAGCGTAATGAGGTTCTAAAGGTATTTTTCCCATTAAGTGCATAGCATCAGTAGTAGCTTTCTTTTTAATTAAGTTTTCTACACATTCTAAAATGCAATCAATATCACTTTGTGACATCTCAGTATCAAGAGCATCTCTTAAACGGAAGTACTCTTTCCACTCGTCCTCAGTCATCTGATTGATTGGCTCGTTCCAACCTTTAGGCTTGTGATTTATGTCAGTCATCGTAATTCTCCATACTACAAAAAGTCCTTAAACTAAGGTTAGTTTAGGTTTAAAGCTTTTTTCTATTCTTGTACCAGTAGTTAACTCTAAATTTAATAAATCTTCCTTTAAATATTTAAGATTTTTCTCAAAACTGCTTATTAACTTTTGATCAATCGCTTTACCGTTCTGATCTACTAATTCAAAGTTATCATGATCCAAAATTGGAGAATCCTTATTTGCATTTATAAGCTCTTCTCTACTAATCAATTTTGGATAATCATACGGTTGATTAAGATCTTTAAGAAAGATATGTCCATCACGAGCCATCGCTATTAAGCAACCAGCATCTTTTAAAGACTCTTCTTTAAGCGTTTTATATTTTTTAAATGGTTCAATTTTCTCTAAATCACTATTTAATAAACCTCGTTCCATGTACTCAAACTGTTCACCTAAATATAAATCTTCAGCTTTGGTAACTATTCTTTTTCTAAGTTCTAACAATAAATCTAAGTTATCTTTTTGTTCAGGTGTTAAATCTATCAATTCATATTCAAATCTTTCATCATAGATATTCTTTTGTTCATTCATGAACTTCCGAGCAGGATCAAGTAATAAACCAAAAACATCAAAGTCTTTTTTATCATAACTTCCTGTATTTAAAATCTCTGTATAGTAAAGATTATCCTTTTGAGTAAGACTTGTTTGCAGGTGATTCATTGTTCTGTTTGCTTCGTTATATCTTTTAGAATAATCATCTAGATAATTATTAAATAATTCAGAATTAGATAAAAAATTACTTTCACTAATACAAGCAAAATCCAATTTTAAAAGTAAAGAAGAATCAATATTTTTGTCTAATTTATAAATAAAAGATCTAGCTTCTTTAAAAGTTTCCAAACAATCATTATTTATATTTAGCTGATGATAGAATACCGAAATAATACTTTTGAAAAACAAAATATTATCAATTCTTTCTAAAGAACTAAAATTCATTAGGGTATTCCTTCTTTGCTAAAGATAAATTTAAATACATGACTTCTTTTATACCAAGTCCTTTTTTTAATTGATAAGCATAACGAGGATGAATTGGAATAATAAACATTAATTGTTTAGCTTCTTCTTTTTTATTTGCTTTCAATAGAGTATTTACTTTTAGTAAAGATGCTTTTAACTCCTCGTCAGACATCTCTACATCTAATTCTTCACGTAAGCGAAAATATTCTTTCCATTCTTCTTCTGTCATACGGTTTAAAGGCTCGTTCCAACCATTTGGCTTGTGTTGCATGTCTGTCATAGCTATTCTCCTTTTACATTTTTATACTTGATTGTTGTATATTCTTTCTAGCTAAATTTATCACATCTGATTTAAAGAATTTTAAATTCTTAATTAAATCATTAACTTTCTTTGCTTCAATTTCTTTACCTGAATAATCTACTAATTGAAAGTTATCTTGATCAAGAATTGTTTCTTTAAGATCAAAAGGATCAATACTAAACAAATCTTTTAACTTTACAGGTTTTGCTTTACCAATACTATTTAGATCTTTATAAAAAAGAGCTCCTTCTTGAAGCATCATAACTAATTCTTGTGAACTCTTTAACGATTGCTCTTTTAACTTTACATAAGTTTTAAAAGGTTCATTCTCAACTAAATCTTTATTTTTTATAGCGTGCTCCATGTAAGCAAATTGCTTTTTAACATAAAGATCTTCAACTTTATTTACAATTTTCTTTCTTGTTTTTAAAAGATCTAATAGGAGATCTTCTTGTTTTGAAGATGTAGTAAAAAATTCAGCTTCTTGATTATTATCATAAATATCTTTGCGTTCATTGATAAAGGTTCTAACAGGATCTAGCAATACTCCGAATTTATCAAAATTCTTTTGATTAAAATGCTCTGTATTGATAATTTGGGAATAATAAACATCTTGCTTAGAAGTAAGCGTATCATTAAGATATGAATTACAAACAAAAGCCTTATTTAAGTTATTCACCACATCTTTAACATAACCTTTTAAAAGATCTTTATTTTGTTCAAAGGCATAATTATCTTTAAGACCAAAAACAAACAAAGAATCTAATACTAATAATTGTTTTAAATTATTCACAGAATCAGTGTACTGTTCTATTTGTTTAAGTTCATTCTTAATTGGACAGTTAAACATAACCTTTAAAAACAGGTTATTGACGATTAAACGCTCATTCTCAAAATTCATCAGGATATTCCTTCTTTGCTAAAGATAAATTAGAGTGCATAAGCTCTTTTAAACCACTTGATAGCTTAGTTGCATAAGCAATAGCAGGCACGATTGGTAATTTCTTTAACAAACGCTTTTTCTGCTCATTAAATTCAGCAATAGCACTAGCTTGTTCAAGAAGATCAGAAATTTCTTCTTCAGTGTACTCTACATCTAGTTCTTCACGTAAACGAAAGTACTCCTTCCATTCTTCGTCAGTCATTCTGTTAAGAGGCTCATTCCAGCCGTTTGGTTTGTGTTGCATGTTTGTCATGACAATTTCTCCTTTATTTTCTTAACCTATTTCTATTATAGTACATTATAGTAGATTTACAAACTAAAAAAATTTAAAAATCAAAATTCTTAGCATCTTCAATAAGCAGAGAATTATCTATTTCTTCTTTTATACCTTTAGCTTGACAAGTAATTTTCCAAGCTTGTGTTTGATTACAAACTTGATTTAATAATTCATAAGGACTTACTAAAGAAAAATGTTCAACAATCTTCCACAGAGAGAAAGGTAAACAAAGAATAGGCTCTTGGTATTTTTGTATTTGGTCTATATTCCAACCTCCATACGACCAATATTCATTATAAACAGTTCTTAACATAGGTCCTATTTGCCAAGCTTCAAATTGCTCTATAAAAAGCAATTTACCTGATAATTTTATATGACCTATTTGGCATAAATACATTATGCGTTGTAGATAAAGTAAATCAATAGGGTGTCCAACTTCAATACATCTATTGATAATCAATTTAGCACAGTCAAGAGTTAACATTAGAACACCACTATTTTTCAAGATTATATTTCAATAAGGCTTCTTCGCATTTATTTTTAACTTTTGAATAAATCAAAAGAATATCATTGACTAATTCTCTAACAGTCATGTTTACTTATCTTCTTTTAAATGATAAGGTGTTGCAAAGATAACTATCAATTCATGATCTTTAACAAAATAGTGTTTAACATAAATGTATTTAAGAATTAACTCGTCTAACTCTTTAGAGTTCCTAACAGCCTTTTCTTCTAATACGCATCCACAATCTTCCCAAAATCTTATTTGGGTAATCTTTGTTTTATGTTCATCTTCAATTCTAAAAATTTCATTAATAGTCATTCTTAACTCCTTTTATCAACTTACTAAAACGTCCCTTTGCGCTTGCGCTACTTAACCACAATTACAAAGAAGTTAGTAACCTTTTCTTTTCTGCGTTCAATTACGCTTTCAAACCAAAAAGATTTCACTTCTAAGTCTAAATAAATATCTTCTAGTTCGTCAGTATCTTTTCTTGGATCGTTTTCATCTAACCCTTCATCTTTGAACTTGATTAACACTTCGTCATAAGGTGTATTGTTAGCACCATATAATTCAGCTACTGTCATATTTAATCCCTTTAATTTAAGTTCCAAATTTTGCGATTTTTGGCTCTTATTTTTGCTAAGAGCCATTTTTTAAAGTTTTTGGAGCTTAATCAATTAAAACCTCGTTTTGATATGAGTACTTTAAAACTAAATTTCTATTAGAATCAGTAAATAATCCTGAAGATCGTCACAGTCTTTTAAGCCCATAATTAGCTCAAAATTTTCGTCACCTTCTTCCGTCTGTTCTTGTAGATTTCTTAACTCTCGCATACCATTTTCACCTGAATACATTTCTTCAAATTCTTCTGGGGTATATCTAATTTGATTGTAAGCATCAAGATAAAAGTCTTTATTCATAAAATTCTCCTAAATTATTTTAATTATAAATCAATTTAATTTGTTTTAAGGTGTTGATAAGATACTGTTTCTAATTCTAAGTGTTCTACAACTAAACCATAATAAGTTAGTAACAATACAGCTAATAAACTTATTAACAAAAGACAACAATTAAACCAAGTTAAATTTTTCATATATTCAATGAATACCTTTTACACATCTATTATAGCATACTTC
This sequence comes from uncultured Succinivibrio sp., assembly GCA_902785325.1. GTDB lineage: Bacteria > Pseudomonadota > Gammaproteobacteria > Enterobacterales > Succinivibrionaceae > Succinivibrio. The sequence goes on from CACZXZ010000005.1 coordinate 54,523, forward strand.
ACTTTAATAGTGATAAATGTGACCTTTTTTATAATAGACCTGACTAAGATTTATCACAAAGTAAAATCTACTTTAGCATAATAAAACAGAAAATTTTAACAAAATAAATATTTATTACTATAAAATGCTGACACTTACTGATGTTCTAAGCGAGAGCATTGATCTTAATTTAAAATATTCTTCTGATAAGGAAATTTAGATGAAATTAGCAGAAATATTTTCTATCAATGTAAAGAAACTTTTAATCCTAAATGGTTGGAGTTATCCTGAGCTTGCTGACAGATGCAACGGCAAATTAAGCCGAGCTTATGTTTCAAATTTTAGATATGGAGATAGGATCAATCCTACTTTAGAAGTTGTAGATATTATTTCAAGAGCTTTTAATATTTCTTCACAACAACTCTTAAATCCAAATCTATCTTATGACAAATATACAGCTTTACCTCCAGGCTATTTTAGAAAAGAGTATTTAGTTGATGAATTTCAAGATATAACTATTTCAGCTTGGGAACAGAAGAATAAAGAGATTTTAGAACTTCGCAGAAAAGAAGGCATACCTGATTTTAGATAAAAAAGAAATATCAAATACGTCCTTACAGATCAGATATTACAATCCTAATATCTGATTTTTTTATTTTAAATAATTATTTCTTTTGGTACTCGTTTTTAACTTCTTCTAGTTCTTTATTGAAGTCTTGCTCTATCTTTTTGCGATCAGATGCTAAAGCCTGTTTATATTTAGTAAACAGACCTTTTGATGTTACAGGTTTGTGAGGACTTAAATTATCAAAAATAAAGTCTAGTCCATCATTAAAATTCTTAAAGAAATTCATAGAATTATAAATAAGCTAATATCCATAAAATTAGAATCATCAATACAGGTACAGAAGCAATCAAACCTAAACAAAGTTGAACATGATTACGCACAAAATTAGCAAAGCGTTCTTGTAATTTCATAAACAAACAAATCCTAAAAAAAAACTGATAGGCAGAAAACCACCTACCTATCAGCCTAACCTTACACAAGAAATAACATTTTTGTTTGTATTATACTAGATATTATATACTATTATTAACTTATTTGCATTTATAATAGCATTTTTACTTAAATTCTTATTCTTTCTTTGTCATGACAACTAATAGAATAAAACTAACAGTAGTACAAGACATTGAGCAATAAGGGTACACAAGACCACTAACAACAGCTTATGAAGGAAGCTACATCTATCTACAATCAAAGTGTCAAGCACTTTAAGTAAAGCATAGATAGTATCTTCATTTTCATCTAATGCTTCGTTAGTAAGTCTTTCTAAATATGCTTTATTTTTGATTTTCATCATTTTCAGAAGCTTCATCTACATATAAAGGTTTAATGATGTCAATCGCATTAAAGATCTTTTTCTGATATGTCTTTGACATTACTTTATCGACAACATTACCAAATTTACCATCGCCAAAATCAATCTTTTCTAATTCAGAATTGGTTGCAAGCAAAATGTCAGTCATACACAAATTCTTATTATGTAACTTATTAACTAACACTCTATCAACTCGATTACATTGTGGTAACTCAATAACATAATGAATTTTATTTAAGATTGCATCATCACCTATATCTTTATAGAAGTCTTTAATTGATAAAGGATTGATACCACTTGCAATAGCGTTATTAAGCCATACTACAAGTGTAACATCTTGTTCTAAATCACAGAGTTCTTTAAGGCTATTGATACACTCAAATTCCATTTGACCTTGAGGAACTACCACATGTAAAACAACCTTATTGCCGTTTGATTGTAAAATGTCAAGACCACCATTGTTTTTTAAGAAAGAAACCCAACTTCCATAAGAATTAGCACCAGTATCAATAATTAAATTCTTATTAGTATAAATAATTGCTAATTCAGGTAATTTTTCAGAAGTAACGAAAGATTCTGAATCCTTTAAATCAAACTTGTTGGCTTTAAAAAAGCGTGTATTTGTTAACCACTCATTTGTAGCATCAGTATCTATCATTGTAAATTCTACATCATGAGCAAATAAGTACTCAGCTAAATCACAAGCGATGTAGGTTTTACCTACACCTCCTTTGGCTGAAAGAATAATATTAGTAGTTTTAATCATAAAAGTAACCTCACTGATTAAAGAACATTTATAACATAAAATTGAATACTACCATCGGCAATCCAATTTGAAGATTTAACCAATAAATCAAAAAGCCTTGTAGTATAGTAATCATTACGCTCTCTAAATGCATAAGGGATATATTCATCTTTTTTAGTAATATAGGAAATTTGATCTTTAGAAATATCACCTTGCACATCTAAAAAAGTAGGAATAGGTAAGACATCATTTTGATTTTTGCTAGAAGCTAAATCAAAAAGTACACCGTTTTGATCGTACCCAATAACATCTTCATTTACATCTCTCTTAAATGGGTAACGAGGATCATTTTGATGTATTGGAGTTAAAGGTAATACAGGTCTAGGACCGATTAAATCACGCTTTTGTTGTCTTTCCACTTCAGGATTTACAACATCCTTAACTACCTTTTTTAAAGCAAAGGTAGGAGTAGAAGCTACGGCAGTAGCCTGACTTTGATTAACGCTCTTAGTGCTAGCAACATTATTAGCACTAAATTGAGAGCTAATCAAAGGCTGATTAAATTCATTATTGTTAGCAATATTAACCTTATTATTGCTAACTTCTTGCTTTGCAACTTGACCAAGTTCACCTTGATGATTAGTGCTATTAACAGTCGCACTAATCGCTTGAACTTGGCTTGGCAAAGCAACCGTGCCGTTTGCAACGGCACTCAAATCAATTTTTCGCTCAATCATACTATTTTGCAAGTCCCTTAATAAACTAGGATAGTCTTTGCAAAATTTTTTGAGCGATTCTTCAATTTCTTTTCGCTTATTTTTATTGGCTGATAGCCAATCACGAAAATAACTATATGTTAAAAATTTTTTAAGAAATTTATCTTCATTACATAATGAAGAGTAAACGACCAAAAGTGAAATATTTAAATCAAAACAACAAAAAAATATTTCAATAGCATATTGTTTTAAATAAGCATTGATTAAGCCCTTAATAGGCTTTTCCTTATTTAAAAAACTATTAGCAAGATCCGATACATTAGGAATTTCTATTTTTAACATTTTTGTTATTCGTTATAAATTTTTTAAAAGTAGAAAAAGTAATGTATTTTTCTACAAAATAATCTTGATTACAAAGAGATTGATAAATTTGCTTATTTGTAAATCCAAGATTATGAAGTTCAGTTATTCTGTTATTCATACGTGACAGAATAATTTTAGAATTTGTTCGTCTTAACTTTCCATCAGAGGAAGTTAAAAGATTATTTTTGTCAAATTCTTTAAGAATTTGATCAATCTTAGATTCCTTATTTTTCATAAAATTACCGAAATTTTATAAAGAATATACTTTTCTAGAAGTATATCAAACGAGTATAAAATTTCAATATTTTATTTTATAAAAATGGATTTATGTAACTAAAAACAGCAAATAGCTGTTTTAGATTGTTAAATCTTGCTATTTCTTGGAAAAAATAGCAAAAAATGGCTTTAGCAGAAAATATGTAGCCAAATGTGGCTAAATGTGGCTAAATGCCGAAATCTCATACCTACCATATAACATAGAATATGTTATAATATGAGATAAGTTAAAAGCAGGATGTGTCATTGTGCGCACAAGCGCAAATGACCAATAACATTCACCCTACGGCTCATGTTATAAAACATCCTGTTCTGCGAAGCCTAGCTACTACCGTAGCTTAATGGTGCTATTTATTAAGGAGTTAGTCATGGCAAAAATAGCAAAGGATAATGAAGAACAATCTAAAAATCCTAACCTACGAGAACATAGGATCTTTGTCAGAATGACAACTGAGGAATTTTTAGAATTAAAAACACGAGCACTTAACAACAATCGCAAAGTGTCGGAATATGTGCGAGAAACAGTTTTTGCTGACAAGTGGGTTAAACTAAACGATGATTGGCATCTATATGACGAGCTAAGAAGTACGCATAACGATCTTAATCGTTTAGGTAACTATTTAATCCACTTGACTAGCGTGCTTGAGCAAAAAGCTTTAAGTACTGATGTTATAAAATCAGTAAAGAAGCTTCAAGCACATGTTCATGATGCTATTCAAACAACTGATAAGGCTAAAGAATTAGCCCATCAAGCTGTTTTTGGAAAGAAAATATGATTATTAAAGACATTACTAAGGAGCAAAAGAACAAAAATAAAGGGCAACATGATACCCCTGTGGGTTTAGGCATGTATTTGCTTTTTGGTAAAACAAATGATCCTAAAATTGAATTAAACCGAGTGAAATACAAAGGTTCTGTAAATTGTGCCACTTCTGATTTAATTCAATCAGCAGAAGAAATTCAATTTTTAAATGAATTAAAAAATCGCAAACATGCAAAACCCAACCGTTATACCGAGCATTTTTCTGTAAGTCTAAGACCAGGAGAGCATTTAGACGAAAATGCTTGGTCAGATATTGTAATTCAAAATCTTAAAGCGTTAGGTTTAGAAGAACACAAAGCCTGTTTTGTAGTGCATAAAGATACCGACAATGAACATTGTCATATCTTTGTAAGTCGAGTTCATCCTAAAACTTATAAAGTTAATGATTTATCTTTTTCTGAACTAAAACTGATGCGCCTTGCTGAAAAACTTGAAAAACAATATGAATTACAACCTGACAATCATGGTAATGGAAATCGTTTTTCAGATCGTCAAGGCTATAATACATCACAAAATATTGAACATACGACAGGACAACAAACTCTTTACAGTTATGTAGATTCTTTTAGACAAGATTTGCTTAATGCTAAATCTTGGGATGAACTACATCGTATTTGTAAAGAGCATAATGTTGAATGTAAAAAGTCAGGACGAGGTATTATTTTTACCACTGAAGATCCTGAAAGAAACCGTAATGTTTACATTAAAGGTTCAGCTTTTGGTAAAACACCTGAAACTTCATTATCATTATTTCATCTTGAACAACGTTTAGGCAGTTATACTGAGCCTAAACAAGAAGATGATATTATCATCAAGCAGAGGTATGAAGCTAAACCTAGCAATTTTCTTGATGACTTACCTATTCCTGACTTAAATTATGCTCGAACTCTAAGTGATCTTTTTGATCTTTACAAAAGACAAAAAATGGAGAGTAAAGCACAAAAGCAAAAGTATCTTGCTAAGCAACAGGCTTTATATCAAGAATACAGACAGAAAAAAGCGAAGTTGCGTAAAGATTACAACCGAGATTATCGCAACTATCAAAAGTTATTTCACGGTAGTGAACTTGACTTAAAGTTAGCCAAATTAGAAGCTGATTATCATTCAGCTCAAGCAACTTTAAGACAAAATTATGAGAAACAAAAATTAGCCTTAAAACAAGGTCAATTACCTAATTATCAGAATTTTATGGATTTTCTAAAGAGAAATCCATGCCGAGATCCCAAAACCTTAAATGTACAAAAACATTTGCTGTTAATGACAAGAAAATTATCTAGACAGCAAGAAGGTGTAAATAGAATGAATTACATACCTAAACTTGATTTATCAGGTGGTATGACAGCAGTGGTTATGAGGTACATGTACCCAATTAAAACCACCAGTAAAGGTCAAGATCTTTACATTAGTAAACAACAAGGCTTTTCAGATTTTATTAAGGATGATTGTTCAAAGTTAATAACTTGTGATCATCCTAATGTGAGCACCATTAAAGACATGTTGCTACTTGCTCAGTCTAAGACCTCCGAGCCTATTGAAGTCCACGGTTTAAGTGGCTTTCAACAAGATTGCTTGGAGCTAGCTTTGCAAAATCATGTTTTAGTGCGTTTAACGGATGAAAAATTAAATCAACATTACGAGGAAAGATTAAATGAACGAAGAAGAAATGCAGACTCTACAAGAGCCTATCGAAGATACAGCTCAGAATTTAGAAAATTCAGAGGAAGTGGAAAATTCAAACCAAGAAGAGCAAGAAAGCCAAGAGCTTTCTTCCAATGGAGAGTTGACAACACCGAGTCAGAATCCAACACCAACAACATCAACAATGCAAGTGCAAACACAAGCAACCTTGCCCCAAGCTCCAACGCAAATCAATTCTCCAACGCTCAACAAAATCATCTTGAATCAAAACCAGGACGATTTACAGAAAATCGATCCAAAGATGAAACTTCATCAAATAGCCTGCATCACTTGTCCAAACTCGATGTGGCAACAAACGCCGAAAAAAATTCAGTGTTATTGTCGCCTGACCAACGATCTCAGTTGGGAAAGTACGACCAGAGAGAAGTACTTCAAGGAGTGCGATGGTCGGTACATCGAGCAGGATCAGGACAAGGAGGAGCAGGAATAACTGAAGTTTCATCAACTCAAGATTTAGCTAAAAATGAGAATTATCAAGAACTTGAAAAGGTCTTTGATTCTCTTACTAAAGAGCCTTCAGCTACACAAGAGTTGTCTGAGGCTCAATTAGCTAAACTTGATAAGATTGATGAATATTTAAGTCATCATCCTGAGCTTGAAAATTACCTTGAAGAGCGTAATTTAAAACATGCTCAAGGCTTTAAAGATGTGCTTGAGCATAAATTATTTGAAGCAACTTCAGAGAAACAAGAGTTTACTTATTTAGGTTATCGTAATCTTGATGACAAACAATTTGCTTTATTAAAGCCAAATCATCAAGATGTAGTTTACCTAAAAGAAGTTGCAAGTGAGTATCAACTACAACGCTTTAAAGATCTAAAAAAAGGAAGTGTGCTTACCATTTCTGAAAACAAAGTAATTTTTCCAAGCAAGCAACAGAAAAATTCAAAAGGACACACTAAGCAAAACACTAAACCTTATCATAAGGAAAATTAGTCATGACAGAAAATATAGAAAGAGAGAGAGGCTGAATGTAGTTGATCTAATAGTATGGGATAAAGTGAAGATAGGTATAGGGTATCGTTCAAGAAGAAGATCTGAATATTTGCTTGTTCTCCAAAAATCACCTGTTAAAGCAAAACAAGTATGGACTGCTCATAATATTCCTGATGTTTGGCAAGAAAAAGTAGTAAAAGTACATCCTCATAGTAAACCGATTGAATTACAAACAGCTTTAATTAAAGCTACTACTAATGAGAATGATTTTGTTTTAGATCCTGCAAGTGGTGGCTATTCCGTATTTCAAGCTTGTAAAAATTGCTCACGCAATTTCATTGGATGCGATATAGAATTTGGTGTAATATAAAATAATAAACGTTTTTAACTTCAGTAACTTGTATTTTATATTAGATATTATATAATAGAGTATAGATAGAATAAAAAGTTAAAAATGGTGAACTAAATGAAAATGAATGATCAAAATCCAAATCGAGTTTTTCAAATCAATAAAATTTTTTCTGCTAATTTAAAGGCTTTATTAACCTTTTATGATTGGAGTTTTTCAGATTTATATAAAAACTGTGACAATGAAATCTGTTATGCCTATATTCATCGCTTAAAAAATTCTTCGCAAGTAAATCCAACACTACAAATTATTGAGGTGCTTGCAAAACACCTTCATGTCACCCCAATGGATTTAATTGATCCAAATTTTGATATTTATAAGAAATTTCGCAAACATAAAACTAAAATTTAATTATTAGGAGTAAAAAAAAAATAATGAGAACTTTAGAAGAACAACTAAACATCAATCGTAACTGTAAATTTCATCCTGAAACCAAAGAGGATTTACAGAAATTAGTAAGCGATCCTAAAATCAATCTAGGTTTAATTGAGACGTCAAATATTTCTGACATGTCTTGGTTATTTAAAGGTACTTTTGATCGCCTAGATTTTTCAGGTATTGAAACATGGGATGTTTCCAACGTTAAAAACATGCAAGGCATGTTTATTGAGTGTGAGCTATTCAATGAACCTTTAAATAGTTGGAACGTTTCAAATGTAACCGATATGTCAGGGATGTTTTATAACTGTAAAAAGTTTAACCAATCCTTACATGATTGGAACGTTGAAAACGTTGAAAATATGGGCTCTATGTTTGTAAATTGCTGTAATTTCAATCAAGCGATTGGAACATGGAATGTAAGTAAGGTAACAGACATGCATTATATGTTTAGATCTTGTGTGAACTTTAATCAAGATCTAACTCAATGGAAAGTAAAAGAAACCTGTAATACTCAAAATATGTTCACAGATACACCATTAAGATTAGCAAATGTAAAAGAAGTCTTTACAGAGAAACAGCTTTTAAATAGTGCATCACAGATTTTCTTAAATGAGCTTACACTAAAATAAGCGTATGAAAAAGCATCGTAAAAATCACAAAATTATCAGTAAAGCAAATCAGCTTCAAACCGATCCTAGGGCTAAAGAGTTAGTCTTAAATACCTGTAAACATCTTGAGCAATATGGCATTAAAGTAAAGCCTAATGAATTAGAAGAGCTTGCTCAACAGGTATTTAATCAATCAAAGGATCATTAAATGAAGCTTAAAGATTATGTAGCTTTGCACGGTGGTATTAGAGGTTTTAAGTATATTAGAAAACTTAGCTTTAATAATGAAACGGCTAGTACCACCTATGATTTTGAATATGAAGATCTTTATGAAAATTACAAAGATCAGGAACTTATCAAAGTAAAGTATGAATGTCATTTCCCTTATGATGATCATATTCAAGTTAAATTTACTTTAAAGCCATAAATAAGGAGCTTACAAATGAATAAATTAAATTCAAAACAACAGAAAATTTTAAAAGAAAAATTAGTTGTGATGAAAAATCTTAAAAAGAAATTAGAAAAATCTGAAGTAGAGCAGGAATTACAAAAATTCTTTACTAAGGAAGAAATACGAATGTTAGATGCTTGTGTGCAAATGCAAATCCTGATCCAAGAAGATTATATAAACAATGCTAGTACTAGCAAGATCTTCTCATAAAAACTTATAAGTAGTTTTTTAAGGATCAAAGTAAATGATTAGATATATTGCTTCCTGTTCTTGTGGCAAAGATAGTGTTGCTATGGTTTTAACTCTAATTGAGAAACAATACCCTTTAGATTGTGTGGTTTTCTTAGACACGGGCAAGGAGTTTCAAGCTATTTACAAGGTATGGGATAAGCTATCAGAAATCCTTGATAAACATTGTATTAGACATGTACGTTTAAAACCTTATAATACCTTTGACTATTACTTTTCAGAGCATGAAGTTAATACTAGATCAGGCGAATCAAAAATAGGTTATTCTTGGTGTGGTGGTAGGTGTCGTTGGATGACTACTATGAAAACCATGTTAATTAGTAATTTTTATAAGACTAACTATCCAAATGACACTATATGTGAATACATTGGTTTAGCATCAGACGAGCTTGATCGTGTAAAAATCAAGCGTGAAAATACGGTCAAAATTTACCCTTTAATTCTTTGGGGCATGACCGAGAATGATGCTTTGGTTAAAGCCTTCAAATATGGTATTGAGTGGCTTGAGCCTAACGGCACTAATTTATACCAAGTGCTTGATAGAGTTAGTTGTTACTGTTGTGGTAATAAGAATCTAAAAGAATTAAAGGCAATCTACCAATATTTACCTGAATATTGGCAAAAACTAAAGAATATGCAAGATAAGACCAGCATCCCATTTAGAGATCATGAAAGCATTTATGATTTAGAAAAAAGATTTAAGGATGAAGGTTAGTAATGACTAAACAAGAATTGATTAAGCTTTACAAAGAAAGATTAGAAAATGCTAAATTGTTTATCAATTTAGATACTTCAACTAAGCTATCTAAAGTATTCAATCAAGAAACAAAAATAAAAGCAGAAGCTGTTTACCTCACACTTAGTGAAGTTATTAAAGATCTAGAGAAGTTAGACACCGATGATAAAAATTAAAGATTTATCTAATTCAGAATTACTAAAAAACAATCTCTATCTAGACACTAATGAAATTTTAAAGGTTTTTGGCATATCAAAAGCAACTTTAGAAAAATGGAAAAAGGAATTAAACTTTCCAAAGTCAAAACCTTATCCTAGTAATAACAGAACTCTTTGGCTTACAAAGACATCAGAAATAATTAAATGGTACAAAAAGAATAAATAACAAAAATCTCCTACCCTTCATTTGTATTCTGCCATGATTTTTGTCATGGCATTTTTTTTATCAATCTACTTGAAATATTATATACTATCTAATATAATAGATTATAGATAAATAAACAAATTCCTGTATTTATGGAGTAAAACAAATGTTTATCGATTTTAAGAAATTAAGAGAACAAGCTAAAGTTAATCAAAAATATCAAATCAGAAGTGAAGTTACTAAACTTTATAATGAAGATTGTGAACAGACCTTAGGCTTTAAAGATTATCTAAAATCAGATACCTATATTCGTGAACCATACATTAGTATGCTTAATGAAGCATTAGTTCAAGATGAAGCAAATCATACCTTAAAAACACCATTAGAGTATTATGCTTGGTTAAAAACAAAGGGATTAGAAGTAAAAATAATCAAGAAAATTACAAGAGCTGAAGCTAAAACAAGATTCATCAAACACCTTTTAAGAACTAGTAGCATCCACTTTGGTAATAAAGATTTAATTGTAGAAGCTACCAACTTTAAAACTTGGTGCAATTATGGGTATCAAAGGATCTACTTTCAATTAGAAACTGATATAAAAGCACCTTCAAGCTTTCCGAAATCAGGCTATCTTACAAGGCAAGAACCTATAAACAGTTTTGATTGCATTGTTAAAGTACAAAATCGATATGTTGTATTTCAACATGGTTTTATAGATTCACATGCAAAACATGAAGCTTTACAAGATCTTGCAGAGCAATTATTTTCAAAACATTAGGAGTACACTATGGCAAAGCCAAAAATTATCAATTTTTCAAAAACTTGGGAATTTGAAAATCAATATTTTAATAGTTTTAAACGTGAAACAGATCAAGATGCTCTTAAAGCAATTCAAGGCTTAAAACAGTGTGATAATGTTAAGAAAGTAACAGCTTTAAAACCAACCTTTCAGCAATACAAAGAAGCCTTTGTTAAAAATTGTAATAAGAGAATTACCAATAAAATTATTGAAAATACAAAGAAATTCGGTAATGATTCATATTGTATGAACTTCCCCTTAATAGGCTACTCTGTTGCACTTGCAGTTCAATTTCTAACTAATAATGCTAAAAACATCTATTTTGAAAATGAAAAATTAGAATCATTTTTAAGAAATACTCGCATTAAGCAAATCTCAGGTATCAAAGAATATATAAAACAAAATGGTAATAAACTATTTGATATTCTTAATAGTAATGAAATGTTTAATGAAGAAGAAGGTAATATTATTTATCAAATCTTTAATGTGCATATACCAAATCAAGTCTATGGTTATGTATTTATATTTTTATACTCACCTGAAAAAGATAGCTTGTATGTAGGCTTTGTTCAGCAACAAAATAAACAACATAAAACTCTGTTTGCATTATGTTTAGATAACGAAGATGATCTAAAATCTCTTAATAAAGATTTAGCTGATCCAACTTTAGATCTTAATGATCAAAAATTATATTCAAACATAGTTTTTGCTGTTAACTTTTTGTACTATATTCTTTGCTTTCCTGAGATGCTAATCAACGGCTTGGCTGTAAATATTAAAAATGCCAATGAGTCAGAACAAAATAAACAATATCTACATATCTCACCAATGATTGTAGAGAGTACAACACATGAAAACAAAGGTAATAAAGAAAGTTCAGGCAGTAAATGTACTCACTTTAGACAAGGACATTTTAGATTTTGTGGTAGTGATTACTACAAGCAGAAAAAAGGACAAGTAGTCTTTGTTCATGCTTCCATTGTCAACGGTAACAATGTTAAAACCTGTTTAAACAAAGAAGATTAAATCCTAGCCCAACCTCAACAAAAAAAGCCCTGACGATAAATCAGGGCAAGGATTAAGTAAATTATTGACGTGACAAATTACACTTTACATTTCTTAAACTTCAGCATTTGGATCTAAATCAGAAATTTCTTCTTTAACTTCCTTCTTAGAAGCTTTAGATTTAACTTTAACAGAATCAACACTCTGTGTAGGTGCTGAAGCAATTAAAGACTTCTGTTCTTGATTAGAAGTATGATCAACATCTTCATCCTCTAACTGATCTTCAGTCCAAAAATTCTCACGATACAACTCAACACGAGCTTGCATAACCACAGCATTACCATTGTTTTGATAATCTTGAAGATCTTTGTATTTAATCCAAATGGTATAAGGTTTACGCATTAAACCTTTCATCTTTTCTGCAACAGTTAAGAAGTTCTTAGGTACAACAACTTTAACATATTCATCATCGCCTATTGGATCTTCTTCATCATCGTCATCATCAGCTTGATTAGATGATACAGCAGTGCTATTTGAACTACCAAATAGACCTTGAACCTTGTTAATATCTTTCTTATTAAAAGTCTTAGGCTCTGCATCTTCATTAGAAGCTGAATTAGTTTGCTCTGATGATTCAGTTGTTTGTTTCTCATTATCACTAGTTTGAGAAGTTAAATTCTCAGGTGCTTTAGGAATATCTGTTGTAGTTGTAGGATCTTCGGTATCAGCCTTATTAGTATCAGAATCTTCAACCTTAGAATCTTCATTATTTGTAGCTGTTGCTGTTGAATCTGTATTTTCAGCAGTATCATCTTCAGTAGTAGCATTATCTGAAGCATCAGATTTTGGATCTTCATCTAAGAAATCATCTAAACCATTTAAAACATCTGCTTCAGTTTGGGCTTTTTTATACTTATTCACAGGCTTGTAATCATCATCCTCATGATCTGTATTTTGCTCTGTATTAGGAACATCTGTATCAGAAGCAGTTACATTATTGTTTTCTTCGGTATTTACCTGAGTATCTTCAGCAGAAGTTACATCACTTTCGGCATTATCAATACCTGTTTCTGTTACTTGATGATCATCCTGAGATTGTGATGAATTTTCAACCTGCTCTGATGAATTATCTTCATTAGATGATGTAATAGTCTTTTCTTCAACTAAAGCAGTATCATCTTGCTCAGATGATGCAGTAGTATTTTCAGTTGTAGAGTGCTCTACTTCTTCAGATTTAGCTTCTTGATTATCTGAATTTTGAGTTTGAGTATTGGTATTTTCTATCTTTTCATCAGAATTTACCTCAACATTATCTTTAACAGATTCACTTACAGAAGCTGTATTAGTGGTTGTACCTTGTTCTTCAATAGCTGTATTTACAGATGTATCAGCAGTTACATTAGCTAAAGTTGACACTTGAGTAAAGTCATTCTTTTGAATGATATTCTCAGTAGGAGCTTCCTGTTTTTGCTTAATTCGCTCTTTGATACTATCAAGATCAGCAAGAGGAGCTCTTTCACTCATACGTTTACGCATCATTTCTGCTCTATCGTGCAATTTAATGCGCTGATCAGGATCTCTATCATATTTACTACGTACTTTACGATATAAAGTTCTGCCACGACCTGATAGCTTCTTCTCTAGCAGATCAGATAAATACTCTTTCTTTTCGTAAATCTCAGGGTAAAGAATATGATCTTCTTCGATAAGAATTTGCATCAGTTCTACAAGATCAGCATCTCTTTCATCGTCAGTTAGAGGTACTTCACTATCGGTTAGACCAGCTTTGCTATCTTCGATAGCATTATCAATAGAATCCATTAACTTTTGATCTTCAATTTGTGAAGATTTAGAAGGGATATACTGACCTTCTTTTTCTTGTGGCATTAAGAAATTACGCATTTCATTTAAGCGTTGTTTTTCTTCATACTCTGCCTTTGCTTCATCTGAAAGATTACGAGGTTTCATTCCCATTTCAGCACGAGGGAATTTAGCTTTAACGTAAACGTCTTTCTGTAAAGAAGGGGGATCTTGTGAATCATTTTGATTGAAATACTCGGGGTGATTCTGATAACTATCATCAGTGTCATCATGCAATCCCAAGCCAGGCTCATAAACAGGTTGATTATCTTGACCATTAGTTGTCGCAACCTCAGTCTTAGTATTATCAGTTGGAGCTTTATTCTCTGTATTTTTAGTAGAAGCTACATCATTAGCTTTGACACTAGACTCTGTTGATTCAGAATTAGCACTATTAGAAGCTTGTTGTGAATTATCTGAATTTTCAGTATTTGTTTCACTAGCCTTAACTTGAACAGTTAAAGTTGAAGGATCAACTTTACCATCCATCAAATTTTGAATATCGGTTACAGGAGCAAAAGCTGAATTTGGCAATTCAACCTCAGATTGAATAACATTAGCCTTGTGATCATCAACAAGCTTGTCAGCTACTGAAGGATCTGCAATCACAGCTTGAATAGTTTGATTATTTTGAGTTAAAAGCTTAAATAAATTCTTTTCAAACTCAGGACCAAGACTATCAATAGTCTTGATCAGCACGTCAGCTTGATCTTCAGATAATACACTTAAATTAACCAAGCAATTTAAGTAATGATCTTTATAAACACAAGCACCTTCTTTAAGGTACTTAGGTTTATTTAACTGTAAGAATTTTAAAAAATTCATATTTGATTACCCAATAATTTACTAATAAAATTAACGTTTTACCCATTTAGAGAAATCATCAGAAGTTAACACTTGAGATGAATTTGTCACAGGTATTCTTTTTTTTAGATTAAAATTAAAATCTATATTTTCTAAACTCTTTAAAGCAGTAGCTCTATTCTTTACTGAATTACTCTTAGCTACTGTATTAGTTTTTGGTTTAGAAGTAGTATTATTTTTTGAACTCTTAGTTTTAGTAACTTTACCTTGAGAGCTATCAGCTAGCACCGTATTTCTAAGTTCAGTAATTTTATTTTGAGCTGTTTTTTCAAAACTTGCATCTACTTCAATTTGGCTTTGTGGTATAGGAGGTTTACTTGGATCTTCAAACATAAAATAAGTAGGTTGATTAAACTTGTTATAATCAAGTTCTACTTTTGAAGATACAACCTTTTTTTGAACCTGAGTTTGAGCTATTTCTTCAGTATTAATTTGTTTTCTACTACCCTGCTCAACTTTAACTTTTTGCTGTTCTTGTTCAAAATCTTTACCGTAAATTTTTGCTAATTGATGTCGATCTAGCTCATTTAAATCTAAATTATCACCTTTTCTTTCATCAATAATAGCAACATCACTTTCTTTTAAAGTGTCTAAAAAGTTGGCAAAAGCACAATTTAAATTGCTAATACTCAAAGCAAAACCTATACACATTACTAACTTATTCATTTACTTGATATTTGTGCTTAAAATAATCATCTAATCTTTTAACTATTAAATCAAAAAACATGTTAGCGACATCACGAGGAAAACGCTTAATGTTTACTAGTAATCTATCACGATACTTTTGATTATATTTCTCTGTTCTCGAATGATAGAAGGCAACCTTTTTAAAAGTATCATCACCAGGCTCTGCAAGGTGAGATTTAATTCTCCAACCTGCTAAATGAAATGGATAACAATTATTCTTCATTACATCTGATGATTTAATTCCTTCTTTTTCTAAAGTCTTTAAGTATGAGGTATTAAATTGCATCATACCTAAGTCATAAGTACCATTAGTATTTTTAACTTTAGAATCTACTTTTCCACCTTCATTAAGAGCCACAGCATAAATAAGATCAGCTGGTATCTCATAATGAATACCAGCTTCCACCGAACAATAAGTTCTGATGTCCTCAATAGGCATAGCAGGAGGCAAATCTGAAATTGGAAAAACAATCATTACTTATTTACTCGAACAATATCTTTAAGAATAGCTGAATAGGCATCATCAAAGCGACATAATTGAGAAACGTAATTCATGTAACGCTCAGAACAATAGGTTACTCCATCAACCATAGCAGTATATTCACTAGGATAGTCAGTAGAACCAAGATTGATATTTTTGCGCACATAGCTATTTAATTTTCCAACAGCATAATAACGAAGATAGGTAGCTAAAGAAGAAACTTCGATTGGCAAATCAAAAAACACTAAGGCTTTATGTAAAAGATCATCGTAGTCAACTCCATATTTTTTGCAGTTATCTAATAATAACTTCATCTCATAAATATCAGAGTGACAGAAGGATGCAAAAGCACAAGCTACATCCTGGTAATCTTCTGAACTTAACTGTAATTCATTATTCATCATAATTTCATACTACCTACACACACTAATAACCAAGATTATTTTATCACATTTATTATAGTAATTTACATTTTAAAAGATTATTTTAAGTGTTAAATTAGTTAGCATATTTTGATATTTGTGAACAATTATTAAAAGACTCGAGTCTTACAAAATGTCATGACAAAATTACTTAAATGATTGTTAAATTTAGTCTTTTATAAGTGATTTCTTTAAATATCCTATACATAATACAAATAATATACTATAATAATATAAAATATGTTATAAAAGGAGCTTAGATAATGCACAATGGTTTTCAAGATTTAATCAATGCTATTGAAAAGCTTACAGGTAAAACTTTTCCTAAAGTTGATAAAGAAAATATTGATTTAGCAAAAATGCGTAGAGAAGAAGCTCATTTAGCTACTTTAGAAATTGCTGAAAAACGCAGAAAAAATCATAAGCATGAAATTAACGAGATGTACTTACAATCTATTATCAATCCAAATTGGACTTTTGATAAAATTCAAATTGACTCTCTTAATAGCAAAGCCGTAGAAATTGCAAAATCCTTTTGTTCTTTATTAAAGATCCCTGACAACTATATAGCAGATACAAATCCAGCTTTACTTTTAATTCAAGGTAGCCCAGGTTGTGGAAAAACCGTGCTTTGTAATTGTGTTGCCAATAAATTTTTAAATGAGCATTACAAAGAAGTGCAAATTTGCACTTTTAATGCCATCAAAAGAGCTCGAGCACCAGGCTACAAAGATACAGCTTATGATGCTGAAGAAAAAATATCATCATGGGAAAAGTATTTACATACTGATCTTCTCATTATCGATGGCTTATGCCAAGATAATGAGAATTTAACAGCCTTTGATAAACAAGTATTTGTAGAGTTACTAAGAACAAGAAAAAAATTAGGTTTACCTATCGTAATTACTACTACCATGCCTATTGCTAATATTAGTACTAATATTGGTGAAGCCTGTATAGAGTCAATTAAAGATTACAGCGTATTTGCTAGTGCTTTACTAGGTTTAAGTCGCAGACAAGCTATTGTTTTTAATTAAAAATGCCCTTGTTACAGGGCATTAAAACTACTCTATTTCTTCTTTGCTTTTTCTTGATCTACAAGAATTTGCTCAAGCTTGTCAAAAGCAAATTTTAGCTTCTCTTCTACGGCATTATTCCATCGTTTCATCACTTCTATTCTTGGATTAAACAAATCAGATTTTTGGTAACGTTCATCTACTCCCATTTGTAATTCATGATCTAAACATTTACAAGCAAGCTCATAAGAGATTTGGTTATCAGCCATCCATGAACGAGCTGTTTTTCTAAAACCATGAGGTTGAGCTATACCTCCAGTAACAATTTTTAGAGTACAGGATAAATCAGGCTCACTTAAACAGGTCCTACCACTTTTAGACACAAACAAGAAATCATTATCATTAGCTCTTTTAGTGTCGAATTTAGATACAAAGTTATAGATTTTTATCATCTGATCGGTAAGTGGAATCCTAAAAGGATATGGCTTTTTAATCTTCATTAAATTACCAGGCACAGAAATCATTTTCTTATTAAAATCAAAATAAGAGAATTTAAGTTGTCTGTTTTCACCAGGTCTTAAACAGGTCAATAATTGCATTAAAAAACAAGCAAGAAACATAGGATCAGGTGCTAATAAAGGTCTAAATACGCTTTCAAGATCTTCATGAAGTACATACCTATATCCCTCCGTTGGCACGTATTTTGGAAATGCTTCTGATTTTTTTAGCACCCTAAAATGATGAAAAGCGAGGAGATCATTTTCAACAGCAAGATCCATAATGCAACAGAATACATCAATACATTCTTGAATTTTATATGGTGTAATATCTTTGTTACTTAACAGACAATTCTTGACATCGGTATTACGGATGCTTGTAACAGGTTTAGTATTTAAAGGCGCAAGGTATTGTACACATTTGCGAATATTTGGAAAACGCACTAAAGATCTTTTCATCTCTAAATATTCATTAGCTACTGTTTTAAAACAAGGGATTGCAACTTTGTATCTACGATTTTTCTTATCAGCTAAAGCTCTAGCATCATCATAGTCAAGTTCGGTTGGATAGACTCCTAACTTGAGCATAGATTCACAACCTTTACCTCTAAAGTAAAAAACTAAACGTTGAGTTTCTCTGTAAACACGTAAACAAAGGTTGTCCCCCAAGCCGATTACAACTTCTCTCTTCTTCATAGATCGAAAACGTAGGTTGCGTACGATCATTTGAAATTCCTCATAAGTAACAGGCTCTAATAATCTAGGCATAATAATTAACTCCTTGAAATATTTAAAGAAATATGTAAGAAATTTCTTACTCGAACAATTATAGATGCCACTATATTTTTTGGAAGATCAAATCATCTTCTGATCGCAAACTAATAGAAAGAATGATCTTACGATCATAAACTACGATCATAAAATTTATAACAAATGTTATAAAAATACCCAATGATCGCAAATGATCGCAATAATTTATATTAGTATATTTGTAAATTATAGATAATACTTTGTTTATTATAGTAGAATTTAAAAGTGATATATAAGCTATCTATGATTGAGAAATGATATAAAAATGTATAGACAAAACATAAAAGTTGTACTATCATAATTGTGTAGGTTACGTTATGACCTATATTGATTGGTTCTATTCGTTATTTTTAGCTTAATAATCAAATAGTTAACCTTGATTTATCGCTCTAAAACACCCCTTTTTCAAGTGGCGGATGGAGTGAGATTCGAACTCACGGAGGGCGTAAACCCTCGACGGTTTTCAAGACCGTTGCATTCAACCGCTCTGCCATCCATCCGCAAGTGGCGGATGGAGTGAGATTCGAACTCACGGAGGGCGTAAACCCTCGACGGTTTTCAAGACCGTTGCATTCAACCGCTCTGCCATCCATCCGTTGAAAACGTTGCTTATTATATAGATTTTCTAGAAAAAAGAAAGAATTTTTTTAACTTTTTTATCGATATTTTTACAATCACGATTTATAAGCCATTTACACGCTATTAACCTGCCATCATAAATAAAGAATAATCTAAATTTTGCTAAATTTAAGTTTTTTGTAATTCTAATACTTTGATTTATAAACAGATTTAATTTTCTTGCACCTTTTACTTACAAAAGTAATAGTCTCAAATAAAAACAAAATATGTGATACACTATGCAATGTTGAGTGAGGTTCACTCATTTTTTTATTTGACAATTTTAAAAGATTAAAGAGTTTATTATGAGCATTTGCAAAGCATGTTGCGAAAATCAAGGCAGCGAAAAGAAGCGCCTGCGTATTGCAATTCAGAAATCCGGCCGTTTAACAGACGAAACAGAAAAACTATTTAAGAGCAGCGGTATCAAAATCTCTGCTAGCCGTGATCATCTACTTGCTCATGCTGAGAATCTGCCAATCGACATTTTAAGAGTACGTGATGATGATATTCCAGGCTTAATCATGGATCATGTTGTAGATTGGGGAATTGTTGGTCAAAACGTTCTTGAAGAAACCACAATGCAACGTGAAGTAGACGGTTTATATACTGGCTACAACGAGGTTATGAAGTTAAACTTCGGTGACTGTCGTTTATCAGTTGCTGTTCCTACTGAGCACAAGTGGAATGGTCTTCAGGATCTTGAAGGTTGTAAGATTGCAACCACCTATCCATTCTTATTACGTCGTGTATTAAAAGAAGCTGGCGTAAACTTTAAGCCTGTATTACTAACAGGTTCTGTTGAAGTTGCTCCTCGTGCAGGTCTAGCTGATGCTATCTGTGACCTTGTATGTACAGGTGCTACTTTACAGTCTAACGGCTTAAAAGAAGTTCAAACCATTTACACCTCACAAGCTGTGTTAATTGGTCGTGATCAAGAGTTATATCCTGAGAAGCAAGCAATTGCTGATCTTCTAATCCAAAGATTTAAGGGTGTAATGAGTGCTGTTGAAAGTAAGTACATCATGATGAATGCACCTAAGAACAAGCTAGAAGAAATCAGAGCAATTTTACCTGGTGCTGAAAATCCTTCAATTATCGAACTAGAAGGCAGTCCTGACCGTGTAGCTCTACATGTAGTATCTCGTGAAAAACTATTCTGGGAAACCTTAGAGCAATTAAAGGCTTTAGGCGCAACTTCTATTCTAGTTGTACCTATCGAGAAAATGTTAGGTTAGGATTAAATTTGGCAAGTATTCACGCTTGCCATTATATGTAGGATTCAAGATGGAAATTAAAATTTGGAATAATCTTAGTGACTGTCAAAAACAAGCAGCACTAACAAGACCTGCGCAATCCTCTTCTGATAAAGTGCAGGAGATTGTATCTAATATCATCTCACGTATCCAAAAAGAGGGCGATTGCGCCCTTTTTGAATTTTCTAAGACCTTAGATAGATTCGAAGGTAAGAACTTAGAATGGACTAAAGATGAGATTACAGAGGCTTGCTCTCGTGTAGATCAAGAGCTTAAAACAGCTATTGATACTGCTTATGAGAACATCAAAAAGTTTCATCAGGCTCAAGAGCCTCACTGCGTAAAGTTAGAAACTTACCCAGGTATCGTTTGTGAAACTCACACTCACCCAATTGATTCTGTTGGTTTATATGTACCAGGTGGTTCAGCTCCATTAGTATCAACAGCACTAATGCTAGCAGTACCAGCAGCTATTGCAGGTTGCCCTGAGGTTATCTTATGCTCACCTCCACCAATTTCAGATGCCATCATTTATGCCGCAACTAAAGCTGGAGTAAAGAGGATCTTTAACCTAGGTGGCGCACAAGCTATTGCAGCTATGGCTTATGGTACAGAAACTGTACCTAAGGTACTTAAGATCTTTGGTCCTGGTAACCAATTTGTAACTATGGCTAAGCGTTTAGTATCTAATGATGCTCATGGCGCTGCTATTGATATGCCAGCTGGTCCATCTGAAGTATTAGTAATTGCTGACGATAAGGCAAATCCAGAGTTTGTTGCAGCTGATTTATTATCTCAAGCTGAGCATGGTCCTGATTCTCAGGTAATTTTAGTAACTCAATCTGAGGATTTTGCTAAAAAGGCTATGGAAGCTGTAGATAGACAGCTTGCTGTGCTACCTAGAAAAGAAATTGCAACTAAAGCTTTATCAAAGAGTACTGCTATTGTAGTAGACAATCTTGATGATGCAGTTGTGGTTTCTAATACTTATGCACCAGAGCACTTAATTTTACAAGTTGAAGATCCTGAAAGCTTATTACCAAAGCTTCGTAATGTAGGCTCTATCTTCGTGGGTGCCTATACCCCAGAATCTTTAGGCGATTATGCCTCTGGTACTAACCACACCTTACCAACTTATGGCTATGCAAAGACTTGCTGTGCTTTAGGTACTGACGATTATCGTCGTCGTTACACTGTGCAAAAGGCAAGCCGCGAAGGCTTACAAGCTATTGCTAAGACCGTAACCACTATGGCTGATGCAGAAGGTCTTGGTGCCCACAAGAATGCAGTGGTAGTAAGAGTTAATAGTCTTTAATTAAAGGAGAAAAGCATGAACTTTGAAAAGTTAATCACCAAACACGTTCAGAAACTTGTTCCATACTTATCAGCACGTCGTATTGGTGGTCATGGACATAACTTTTTAAATGCTAATGAGTCTCCTAAAAGTGAAGGTTACTTTTTAAACTCCTCTAGCTTAAACCGTTACCCAGATTGCCAACCTGAGGACTTAGTGGAGCGTTTTGCTGATTATGCAAATGTTCATAAAACTCAAGTTATCGCAACTCGTGGTTCAGATGAGGCTATTGGACTTTTAGTACGTACTTTCTGTGAGCAAGAAAAGGAAGGCATTTTAATTGCTCCTCCTACTTACGGCATGTATGAAGTCGCAGCTGAGACTAACAATGTGTTAGTTGCTACTTGTGAGAGAAATGAGGATTTATCTTTAAACACTCAAAACATCATTGATGCTGTTAATAACTGCTCTTTTACTATTAAAGTAGTGTTTATTGACTCCCCTGCTAATCCTTTAGGTACTTGCTATCCTAAGGAGGAATTAGTAAAGCTTCTAAAAGCTCTACCTGATACTCTTATCGTACTAGATGAGGCTTATATCGAGTTTGCACCTACAGACGCAGATTTAACTTATCTTGTAAATGAGTATGACAATCTTGTGATAACTCGTACTTTATCAAAAGCTTTTGCTCTAGCAGGTTTACGTTGTGGCTTTGCAATTGCTAACGAAGCAATTATTAAAGCTATGCTAAAAGTTATCGATCCTTACCCAATTTGCGATCCTGTAGCACAAATTGCTGTACAAGCCCTATCAGATCATGGCGTACAAATGACTAAAGATAGAGCTAAAGCTTGCAACGAACGTCGTGAAATTTTAAGAAAAGCACTTTTAGAATTGTCTTTTGTGAAAAAGATTTTCCCATCAGATGCTAACTTCTTATTAGTTGAATTTAATGACGGTCCAAAAGTATTTGATGCTATGGCTCAAAAGGGTGTAATTCTACGTTCATTTGAAACTAAAAAGAACTTAAAGAACTGCATCAGAATTACCATTGGTTCTGATAGTGAACTTGAAGAGTTAATGCGTTATCTAAAGGCTTTGGAGAATTAGTGTGAAGAAGTACCTTTTTATTGATCGTGACGGCACATTAGTTCAAGAACCACCTGTAGATCATCAAGTAGATGCTTTAGACAAAGTAGTTTTTGAAAAGAATGTAATCCCTGCTCTATTAAAATTAAAAGAGCACGGTTTTACTTTTGTGATGGTATCTAACCAAGACGGTTTAGGCACTGAGTCTTTCCCTTTAAACACTTTTACACCTGCTCATGAGTTGATTTTAAATACCTTACAATCTCAAGGTATTAGCTTTGAGCAAGTGCTAATTTGTCCACATAAGCCAGCTGACAACTGCGATTGCAGAAAGCCTAAACTTGGTCTTGTGATGGCTTATTTAAAAGATACTTCATGGGATAGAGAAAACTCTTATTTTATCGGTGACAGAGACACTGACGTACAAATGGGTCTTAATATGGGTATTACCCCTATTAAGTACAATCCTGAAAATATGCATTGGGATGCAATTGCCGATAAACTTACTACTGTTGCAAGAGTTGCTACCGTTGAGCGTAACACAAAGGAAACTAAGATCTCTATTAGTGTAGATTTAGATCATGCAGGCAACTCAAGTTTTGATACTGGCGTAGGCTTTTTTGATCATATGCTAGATCAAATTGCAACTCACGGAGGTATTTCTATCAAAGCAAAAGTTGTAGGTGACTTATTTGTAGATGAGCACCATACCATTGAAGATACAGGTATTGCCTTAGGTCAAGCTATCTTGCAGGCTTTAGGTGATAAACGTGGTATTGGCCGCTTTGGCTTTGTGCTACCTATGGATGAGGTTTACGCAAAAGTCTTCTCTGAAAGCTTAGATGACGATAACGTAACTGTAGCCTTAGATATCTCAGGTCGTCCTCATGTAAAATTTGACTTTGATACAGATTTTACTCGCGATCATGTAGGTCAAATGCCAACTCAAATGGTATCTCACTTTTTTGAGTCTTTAGCAGTAGCTATGGGACTTACCTTACATATGTATGTATCAAAAGGTAATGCTCACCACCAAGTAGAAGCTTTATTTAAAGCCTTTGGTCGTGCCCTACGCGTGGCTTTAGCTCGTCATGGAAATGAATTACCATCCTCAAAAGGTAAACTCTAATATGCCAATAAAGATTTGTATTATTGACACTGGTTCAGCTAATTTAAATTCAGTAGTTCAAGCGTTCAAACGCTTAAACTATGAGGCAGTTGTAACCTCTGATACTAGTGAATTAGCTACAGCAGATCGCCTTGTACTACCAGGTGTTGGAACTGCTTGTGCGGTTATGAGTGGTGTTGATAAATATAATTTACGTGATTTTATTATCAACACTAAAAAACCACTCTTAGGCATTTGCCTAGGCATGCAAATTCAAGTTACAGATTCTAAAGAAGTACCTTTAGAGTCAAATGATGACGTGATACCTTGTCTTAACATTATGCCAGGTCACGTGGTAAAAATTCCTGATACAGGTTTGTACCTTCCTCATATGGGTTGGAATACTGTAACTCATACAGATCATCCTCTATTTGATGGTATTAAGCAGGATGCTTATTTTTATTTTGATCACTCCTTTGCTATTGAAGTAACTGAAAACACCATTGGTAAAACTAATTATGGTGTAGATTTTTCAAGTGCAATTGCTAAAGACAATTTTATGGGTGTGCAATTCCACCCTGAAAAATCGTCAAAAGCAGGTGAACAATTAGTTACTAATTTTATTAAGAATTTCTAGGAGAAAACATGATCATTCCTGCTTTAGATCTTTCAGGTGGACACGTAGTACGCTTAAAACAGGGCGATTTTGGTCAAAAAACTGTTTTCAACGTAGATCCTATTAAGCGTATTTATGATGCGGCAAATCAAGGTGCGCAACTTATTCACATTGTTGATTTAGATGGTGCTAAAGATCCTATCTTAAGACAACGTGCTTTAATTTCTAAGATTGTAAAAGCCTCCCCTGTGCCTATTCAAACTGGTGGTGGAATTCGCTCTGCTTTTGATATAGAAAACCTATTAAATTTAGGTGTAGAGCGTGTAGTAGTGGGCTCAGTTGCTGTAAAACACCCAGAATTAGTTCGTGGTTGGTTAAAGCTATATGGTCCTGAGCATTTTACCTTAGCTCTAGATGTTCGTATCATTGACAATGTACCTTATGTAGCTACCCACGGTTGGTTACAAACTTCAAATACCACTTTAGATCAGGTATTAAGACACTATCTACCATTCCACGTAGAGCATGTATTAGTAACTGATATTAGCAAAGATGGCATGATGAAAGGTGCTAACAACAATTTATATGCTGCTTTATACAAGAAATACCCTGATTTAGATATCATCGCCTCTGGTGGTATTTCCTCTTTAGACGATGTTAAAGCAGTAGCACAGGCTGGTGCTCATTCTGTGGTTTTAGGTCGTTCTCTACTTGAAGGACGTTTTAGCGTTGAGGAGGCTATTAAATGCTGGCAAAACGCATAATTCCTTGTCTTGATGTAAGAGATGGCGTAGTTGTAAAAGGCGTGCAATTTAGAAACCATGAAGTAATGGGCTCTATTATTGATCTTGCTAAACGCTATGCTGATGAAGGTGCTGACGAGTTAGTATTCTATGATATCACTGCCTCCTCAGACGGTCGCCGTGTAGATAAATCCTGGGTTGCAAAAGTTGCAGAGGTTATCAATATTCCATTTGCTGTAGCAGGTGGCATCAAATCTGTTGAAGATGCTAAAACTATTCTTGCATATGGTGCTGATAAGATTTCAATTAACTCTCCAGCTCTTGCTGATCCTAGCTTAATCACAAGACTTGCGGATAAGTTTGGTGTACAGTGTGTCGTTGTAGGTATTGATACTTATTATGACAAAGAAACTGATAACTACCTTGTAAAACAATACACAGGTGATGTTAGCCGTACTGTTACCACTCATTGGCATACTTTAGATTGGGTTGAGGAAGTACAAAAGCGTGGTGCTGGTGAAATCGTACTTAATATGATGAACCAAGACGGCATGAAGAATGGCTATGATCTTGAGCAACTTAAAAAGGTAAGAGCTATTTGCAAGTTGCCTTTAATTGCTTCAGGTGGTGCAGGTACCATGGATCACTTTTTAGAGGCTTTTGAAATTGCTCATACTGATGGTGCTTTAGCAGCCTCTGTATTCCATAAAGGTACCATTCATATTCCTAAGTTAAAAGAATACTTAAAATCAAAAGGAGTTTGTATCCGTGATTAGATATTTTCATGGTTTTCAAAGTATCGACGAACTAGACTTTGAAAAAGTTGATGGCTTAATGCCAGCTATCGTACAAGACTGCCAAACCGGCATGGTCTTAATGATGGGTTACATGACCAAGGAGTCTTTACAAAAGACTTTAGATACAGGCTACGTTACCTTCTTTTCAAGAACAAGACAGAAGCTTTGGACTAAAGGTGAGGAATCAGGTCATTTCTTACATATGAGATCAATTACCTGTGATTGTGACAAAGATACTTTATTAGTATTAGCAAGACCTGACGGTCCTACTTGCCATAAGGGTACTCAAAGTTGCTTTGATGCATCCCCACTTCCGGATGCAACCTGCAGATATATGTCAGGTAATCCACTTCAAAGTTACAATTTTGTAAAATAATTCTTAAAGTGCACCTTGGTGCACTTTTTTATCGTAGGTAAAGTCATGCAAACTACTCCACATATTGGGTTAGAAACTGAAACAGTTATCATTTTTACTGCTTTAGCTATTTTAGGTTTAATAATCGATTTATGGGCACATAGAAGCGATAAACCTATTTCTTTAAAGGCAGCTACCTTTTGGTCCTGCTTTTGGGTTTTAGTAGGCGTAAGTTTTGGTGCTTTCTTATATTTCCATTTCTCACCTGAAGTATCCTCCCTTTATTTTGCAGGCTACGCTTTTGAAATGGCCTTATCTGTTGATAACCTCTTTGCAATTATGGCTATCTTCTCGTGGTTTGGTATTAAATCAGGCTACACTCATAGAGTGCTTTATTGGGGCGTATTAGGTGCTGTAGTATTTAGACTTATCTTTGTGCTAATTGGTACTTCCCTATTTGCTATGGGTCCTTACGTAGAAGTGGTATTTGCTATTGTGATCTTCTTATCAGCTTACATGATGCTAAAAAAGAAGGATACACAAGAGCTTACAGATTTCTCAGCACATGGAGCTTATAGACTAGTTAAATCCTTTGTTCCACTTTATCCAAAACTTGTAGGACACAACTTCTTTATCTCCCACAAGCATGTATTAGAGGAATTAAAAAAGGAAGAGAATAAGAATATTGTACTTAAGAAGACAGGCTTTATTTATGCTACACCTCTATTCTTATGCTTAGCTATTGTAGAAACTTCAGATGTGATGTTTGCCTTTGATTCTGTACCTGCTGTTATTGCAGTATCTAAAGATCCTTTCATTGTTTACTCATGCATGATCTTTGCAATTATGGGCTTACGTTCTATGTACTTTATCTTAGATGCTTTATCTAATGCCTTAGTACATCTTGAAAAGGCTGTTATTTTCTTATTATTCTTTGTAGCTTTCAAACTACTATCTAGTGCAAGCTTACATATTACAGGCTACGGCTTTGAGATTAGTGTTTACACATCCTTATATGTAATTGCAGGCGCTTTATCCTTAGGTGTGATTGCAAGCTTATTGTCAAAGAAGAAAGAGAATAAAGACAATTAGAAAAAACGTAGAAGACAGATCTTACTTTCAAGATCTGTTTTCCTAAACTACCTTAGTTTTATGCAAGGAATAGCACCATACGTGCCATTTAGATAGTCCTTTTTAAGATCGTCACTCTTAGCCACATTTCTAAATTCTAACAAAGAAAATAGTTCAGTAGATCTACTATCATTAAGCTCTGTAAACCAAATTTGATCTCGTCTAAATAGCTTATTATCAAGTAAGTTAACATCGTGAGTTGTAAACACAAGCTGAGCTTTTTTATTTGCCTTTGCTTTATTAAAAGTATTTACAACATATTGAATGACAGCCTCGTGAAAATCTACATCTAAATTATCCGCTAACAGAATTTTATCATTCCTTAATACATCCATCATTAGTGCCACAAGCTCAACTAGCTTTTTGATACCGGTTGACTCTTCTGTTTCTAGTCTAGTTTCAAAATTGTCATACACAACAGTAGTGAGGTTTTGATGCATGTCGCTAGAAAATGAAATTTTTAGATCTTTAATTCCTGTACCAAGTTTTTGCATACTACAAAGAAAGACTTCCTTCTTCAAACTATTTTGTTGCAAGAATTTTAAACCATCTTTAAGGTAGCTTGACTCTTCAGGATTGTAATAGACGATATCATCACTAAAGAATCTAAAGGCTATTTCTGTTCTTAGACTTGGTGAAAAATTAGCTAGACATGAAAGAAATAAGCGGTTTTCTTTAAGCACTGATAGAGCTGCTTTTACAGATTGTTTAGTATATCTTGAGCCTAAACTTATTTCGTTATATTTACGTTCAAAGATCTTCTGTCTTCTTCCTTTATTGAAGCAATATAAGTACTCCTCTAAAACAGCTCCATTTAATAGTGAAAATCCATATGCAAATCTATAAATGCTTTCTACAAAATGGAATTGATATACACTAGGAGTATTGTCTGAACTTAACTTGTGAGGATTATGTTCAATCAATTGACCTGGCTGATATTGTATGCTGTTGCAAACAAGATATTTAGCAAAAGCAATTGCGCTCAAAAAATTACTTTTACCTGAACCATTGGCTCCATAAATTGCCATTGTTCTGTCAAATTTGTATTTTTCAAAACTTAAAAGGCAATCACTGTGAGATGTATCTTTTGAAGCTAGCGCTGAAAAAGTAATTTTGTCTTTAATAGACTTGTGATTTGAACAAGAAAACTCAATAAGCATAAGTTAAAAATTTCTGTTAGAGAAAAAATCTCTTCACTTGAAGAGATTTAGATTAAGAAAAATGCCCTATAAGTTAGGTGATGTTTACTGACTTACTACCTTCTCACCAATTTCTCTATCTTCAAAGGTACGCTTGCCGTTAACAATGCTATTTACGTAAGTGTTGATTAAATCAATAGCGATACGGTCATATTCCCCTGAAAGCTCGATGGTATACATGTTAGAGATTTCACCTACAACTACTACATCTCTACCAATATTTGAGCAAGAGGCTGAGTAAAAACCTTTACCTAACTGTTTTGGACTTTTACAACCATTGCTTTTTACATATTCATCGATAATTGTTTTAGCATCTTTGTTGTTTGTGCGTCTTGAATAGGTAAATCTAACTATAGTCTTTGGTACTTTTTGGGTCTTAGGATTTACAGGAGAGGTGTACTCAACTGTAGTACCAATAATTGCAACGCCCCATGATTCTGGTACTGCAGGTAAAAATGCAGGACGAATAATAGAAGCTAAACTTTGGGTTACAAAGCTTAAGGTTGCAATTAGTAATAAAGATTTTAGGGTTTTAAATCTCATGAACAGACAACTCCTCTTTTGAGATTTGGTTTTCTAATAATTTTAGACCATCAGCCACGTTAGTGCATCGACAAAAGTCTTTAAAAAATGGGGTTAACTCAGATCTGTGAACTCTTGCATATCCTAAAAACTGTTTTGCCCTATCCATAACTGTTTTTTCAGTTCTTGTGGTGGCACTAAATACCTCAATTACCTCAATTGCAGTTTGAAGCACCTTTGATAGTGGATATGACTGTTGCTCACCTTTAATCACATAACCTAAATTAGGCTCAGGAAAAGCACCTCTACCACACATAAAGTGATCGCACAGTGTGAGCTTCTCACAGTCACAAGCTTCTTGATAAGAGTTGATGTTACCGTTAGCAACAATTCTAATGCCACCTGTTAACTCATGCAGTGGTCTTATTGCACTCCAATCTAAAGCTTCTGTCTTATATAAATCTTTTCTTGTACGACAATGGATGGTGATTTCCTCAACTCCAGGAACACTAATTGCCTTTACAATTTGTGGCGCTTCACTCTTATCTAAAAAGCCTAAACGAATTTTTACTGAGAGTGCGTATTTTGGATCTAAGGTTTGACGTACAGTATCTACAATCTCGTGTAAAAGCTCAGGCTCTTTTAAAAGCATAGCTCCTGAATGATGAACAAAACGAGAGGGACAACCAAAATTAAGATCAATAGACTTAGCACCAAGGTTACAAGCAATAACCGCTGATTGAGCTAAAGTCTTTGGATTGTCACCTAATAGTTGCACTCTTAAAGGAGTTCCGTCATCAGTCTTACAATCATTTTGATATTCAGGAATTTCACGAAGTAGAGTTTTTTCTGATACCACTAAATCAGTAACTCTAATAAATTCTGAAAAGCACAAATCGTAGCCACCATGAGCACATAAGACTTTTCTCATAGGACCGTCGGCTAAACCTTCTAAAGGAGCTAAATATACTTTGTAATTATTCATAAAAATTTGTGAACTAGTATTCTAAAACACGCTAATTTTAACGTATTGTGAGCAAAAATATAATGACTCTTTATTTGTATGTTAAAATTAAAACAGACTAAGGAGTCTTTATGATTATTGCAACCCATGACGGTACCTTCCATGCTGACGAAACTACAGCATGCGCTATTTTAACTTACTTATTTGAAAACCATTCTATTATAAGATCCCGTGATGAAGAGGAATTAGAAAAAGCCGATATCATCATCGATGTATCTCAAAAAAATGATGACAAACACTTTGATCATCACTCTAAAGAATTTACTTTATGTAGAGAAAATGGTGTTAAATATGCCACTGCAGGTTTAATGTGGAAAAAGTTTGGTATTGATTACTTAAAACTTGTAAGTAAAAACGAGCTTAACTTTACCCCATCAAAACAAGTAATTGAAAAAGCTTTTTTGCGCATTGACACTGATTTTATGACCATGATTGATCTTAATGACAATGGTCAGTTAACCTCCTACGTGCAGTCTGTTGCAAATGCTACTAATGATAAAGAGCAACATATTGTTGATAGCTTAAATGAGCTTTATCAAGCAAGTCCTGATATTCCTTATATCGTAGCGATGATGAACTTGCCAAATCAAACCGGAGCAGATCAGGATAAAGCCTTTAACAATACAGTAAAAATGCTTAGGGGCATTCTCTTAAATGTAGCAATCAATGCCTTACATACTGAAAGCGGTATTGCCAAAGTACTTGAGCTTTATCAAGGTGGTGAAATGTTAATTATGCATGAGCGTCTACCATGGACCTCTGCTGTACTTAATAATCTTGAGATCTTTAAAGACTGTAAGATTGCAGTATATCCTGATAGAAACATGCGATGGAGAGTACAGTCTTTACCAGTATCTAAAGCTGCTCGCTTTAAGAATCGTTTAAGTGCCCCAGTTTCATGGCGTGGTTTAAATGATAAAGAGCTTGATAAAGTAACTGGTCTTAATAACACCACCTTTATTCATAAATCAGGCTTTACAGGTGGAGCTTATAACTTTGAGGACAATTTAGAACTAGCTAAATTGTGGTTAAAAGAAGGGGTAAGCGATTAGATCTTAAAGTAGAGCCACACGGCTCTACTTTTAAAAACTTAGTTTATCTTAATTAAAGACTTACCTTGATTACATCTTGCTCTTAAGAAAGTGGCTTGACGAGTTAACTTTTTAGGAACTTCCTTTTGCTTATAAGCAAAGCTTCTGTCATTTACCATCAATTTAATTGAGCCTTTACCACCTTCAAGTTTCTTACCATTTGAAAACTCTGCATATAAGTAATACACATCGTTATCACTTGGAAGATTAACTAAAGCTTTTTGGTGTGGATTTACGTTGTACCAACCTTCTACTAACCAATCAGGATCTAAGGACTTGTCCTTTTGATCATTAAGGTAAGAAAAAGCAAATACCACAGTAGCATTAGTAGTGTTATCAATGGTAACTTCAATAGCTTGTGAAGTCATTGAAATAGCTGCAGTTAAAAGAGCCATGGTTGATAATAGAAGCTTTTTCATAGTAAATCCTTATGGTAAAAACATACTTTGATGATCGTTTTTAGGGTTAGTATCCTGCTTATCCTCGTTGTCATTATCAAAAGTTTTAGATACATTGTCCTGCTCTTGATTTAAGATCTCATCTTTATGAGCTTTATTGGTGGTTGAATCAAGACCTGATACGTAGTCAGATAAATCCTTTTTAGGTTGATAATTAGGCTCATCCCCATAGGTTTTAACTCTTGTACCTTGTGGGGTGTACATTCGCACAAAGGCCTCTACTCCTACTCTGTTTAAGTCCTGTCTAAACTTAGTTACAAATAATAGAATATAGATAGAAGGTAAAATCACAAGATAACTTAAAGAAATGTTTACCTTAATAATGAACTCAACTAACAAGACTACCGCTAAAATGGTATTAGCATAAGAGCACAATCTTAAAGTATTAGTAAAGTTAGTATTCATCTTACCTACAAAGGTAAAGAGCAATTTGGTGATAAAACACAAGATAAGGGTGTTAAAAACAAGGATTGAAAAGATCCAAAAAGCCATTACAAAAAAGACAACGCATTTAGCAAGACTTATAACGCTTTGCGCAAGATTAGAGGCTTGTAGTGGGTTAAAATCAGAGCTTGTAGGAAAGAGATCGGTATATTTTACAGAGGAGATCTCTCCTTTTGGGGACTTAATTTTAAGAGTGTAGGCTCCAAGCTCTACTAATGGTAAATAACCATCCTTACTGTTGAGTTTCTCGGTGTAATCACCGTCATTAACATTGTAAATGATGGCAAGCACACCATCTGTGGTGTAAATCTTTTTAAAAGAGTCATTATCGTCTTTTGGATAAAGTCTCCCCTCTTTAGATAAGTAACTACTTGGAAGTTGTGCAATTAAATTAGGTAGTTCAATTTGTCTAAAAGAATCAAGAAGAGAGTTTAATTTAAAGCTTGCAGGAATGGAGACTAATAAACTTAAAGCTATAAGATAAAGAATACCTGTACCTTTTAGCTTAAACAATACATCAAAATAAAACCGAATGGAGGTTAAAGCTAAAAATGGGTATTTCAAGGCTTTAACAATTGTATCTTTATCTATCTTCATAAATTAACCTGCTCTTTAATCAAAGCATACCACATCTTTAGTCAAATTATTTATGGTAAAGCCTATGAACTGTACAAAATGCGTTGTAAGTACAAATATTTGAGGCAAAAAGAACCTAATTAAAGGTGTAAAAACACTGTTTTTGTGCACTTTTAATGCAAAATGCAAAAATTTAGCATAAACTTAATAAAGCTTTACAATAAATCAAATTAAAAATTTTTTTTACCATAGTCAACATTTGAGGTATTAAATCCATGTCTTTTTTAATAGCATTAAGTAGACTTTTAGCAAAATATACAGCTTTGTTTATCATCGCTGTAGCAGTATTAGCATACTTTGTTCCACAAACTTGTACATTTGTTAAAGGTACTACCCAGATTGTTATTTTAGGCATTATTATGCTTTCAATGGGTATGACTTTAGGTCGTCAGGATTACAGAATTCTAGCTCAAAGACCTTTTGATATCTTTGTAGGCGCTGTAGCTCAATTTACTATCATGCCAATGATTGCTATTTTCCTAGCAAAAACCTTTAACCTATCTGACGGTTTAACCTTAGGCTTAGTTTTAGTAGGTTGCTGCCCAGGTGGCGTATCCTCAAACATTATGAGCTTCTTATGTAAAGGTGATGTAGCTTTCTCTGTTGGTATGACTACTGTATCTACTTTAATTGCACCAGTTGCAACTCCACTACTTGTAAACTTCTTAGTAGGCAAAACTATCGACATTGATCCTTTTGCAATGTTCCAATTTATGCTAATTGTTACTATTATTCCTGTAGCAGTAGGCTCTCTATTAAATATTGCTTTCCACAAGAATAAAGTTTTCCAAGATATTCGTCAGTTAATGCCTGGTGTTGCAGTGATTGCTTTTGCCCTAATCGTAGGTGGTGTAATTGCTGTTCACGGCTCTATCTTCTTAACCTCTGGTTTAGTAATTTTCTTATGCATCTTCTGCCATAATGCTCTAGGTTATGTATTAGGTTACTTAGCAGCTAAAGTATTTGGTATGAGCAAAGCTAAGAAGAGAACTTTAGCTATTGAAGTTGGTGTTCAAAACGCTGGTTTAGCAACAGGTCTTTGCGGTAAGTTCTTCCCAACCTCAGCTGAGGCTGCTATTGCTTCAGCTGTATCTTGTGTATGGCACTCCATCTCAGGTACAGTACTTGCAAATATCTTCTTAACTTTAGATAAAAAAGCTGAAGGTAAAGAAGAAGTTGTTGAATCACAAGAAGCTAAAGCTTAATTAAGCTAAGGATTAAAAATGGAGCTATCTGCAACCGTAAAATTGGCTCAACAATTAGTAAAGATTGAGTCAATTACACCAAATGATAATGGCTGTCAGAATTTAATTGCTGATATCTTAAGCAAATTAGGATTTAAGATAACCTTTATCAAGCATCAAGGCGTAACTAATCTTTTAGCTATGCACGGTGAGGCTAGCCCTTTTTTACTCTTTTTAGGTCACACTGATGTTGTTCCTACTGGGGATGAGAACACCTGGCAATATCCACCTTTTAGTGGTGAAATTGTAGATTATGAAGGTAGAGCCTACCTTTATGGCCGTGGTAGCTCCGACATGAAAGGAGGAGATGCTGCCATGGTTACAGCTATGTGTGACTTTGTAAAAGCAAATCCTAACCATCCTGGCACCATAGGCTTACTCTTAACTTCTAACGAAGAAGGTGATGCTGTAGGTGGTACTCCTTATGTAGCTGAGTACTTAAAAGAGAAGAACTTAATTCCTGACTACTGCTTAATTGCAGAATGCTCTTGTGATGAGACTTTTGGTGATTCTATAAAGAATGGCCGTAGGGGTGATTTAAATGCCACTATCAAAATCAAAGGCATTCAAGGTCATGCTGCTATGGAGCAACATGCTAAAAATGCTGTTTTTGAGGCAAGTAGATTCATCGAGAAGATGCTTTTAAATCCAATCGATCATGGCACTAAGTATTTTCCACAAACCTCCTTTCAAGTATCTAACATTCATGCAGGTACTGGCGCTGACAATGTAATTCCAGGTCTTTGCACCTTAAGATGTAACTTTAGATGGAATGATTTGCAGACTCCAGAAAAAATTG
Source organism: uncultured Succinivibrio sp. (assembly GCA_902785325.1). Classification (GTDB taxonomy): domain Bacteria; phylum Pseudomonadota; class Gammaproteobacteria; order Enterobacterales; family Succinivibrionaceae; genus Succinivibrio. The sequence continues at coordinate 89,500 of CACZXZ010000005.1, forward strand.
AGCAACATGTAAGAGCTATAGCAGATAGCTTAAAGCTTGATTATGAGGCTGAATTTAGAGCAGAAGGTGCGCCTTTCTTAACTGAGGAAGGTAAGCTTATTGACGTATTATCCTCTGCAATTTCTGAGGTTACAGGAAAGAAACCTACTCTTGGTACTTCAGGTGGTACCTCTGATGGTCGTTTTATAAGACCTTTAGGTCCTCAAACTGTTGAGTTTGGACCTGTAGCAAACTTCATCCACAAAGTAGATGAAAGAGTTGCTGTAGATGAGCTTGATAGATTACATCAGATCTTTGTAAAAACTCTAGAACAGTTATTCTAGAGTTTATCAATGTTAGTGCAACTTATCTTAGAGGTTTTCCGTTTAATAAGAATCTTCCATCAGTTGCACTAATCGTAGCCTTATAACGCTTGCCATCTTTTTCAAAGATCTGCTCTACTCCCTTATTGTTAGTAGTGTAAATCTCAAGACTTCCATTTAGTGAATTCCAAGCATTATTAGGATCAGATACCTCAAACTTACCCTTTGCCGCTTTATGCGGAATTCCGTATAAAGCGGCTTATGCGGAAAAAAGTAAAATGCTGAAATATGCATTTTTAGCTACTTAAAATCCTTATTTGAAGCCA
>CACZXZ010000006.1 GCA_902785325.1 uncultured Succinivibrio sp.
AAATTTAAAGAATTGGGGCAGGCTCGGTCCTGCTCCAACCTTTGGACTTTACTTGCTCCAATGATCCTAGACAGTGCTCCAATAGTTCGTAATATTCACCTTTAGAATTGTTTTGCAGTTGCAAGGCATTAAAAACCATCACTCAACCTTATTTTATGCACTTTTACGAGAGACTACAATTTTTATTATGTAGTGTGGGAATTTTTACAATTTAAAAACATCATTTGTTGCTTAATGTAGTCAGTTCTCTCATCTGTCATAAAAATAAAGGAGGCCTAAGCCTCCCTTTGTAAGATGAACTACTTAATTACTTCTTTAAACCAAGTACATTGTAAATAGTCTTAAATAAGTCAGTTTGGTCAGTTAAGCCCATTACGTTAATTGCACCAGGACCGTAAGCTGCAATTCTTAATTGAGCACCTGTGTGGCCTGAATCGTTAACATCCTCTGAGTTACCATATGAAATTGACATAGGTGCACCATCAGCAGTTATAACTGCTAAAGTGTAACCAGGAGCAACAGCCTTTGGATAAACGATTTGAGTTGCGTGAGCATGATCGGCAGTTACGATAACTAAAGTATTGCCATCCTTCTTTGCAAAGTCTAAAGCTACTTGAACAGCCTCATCTAAGTCCATAGTTTCACCGAATTGACCACATGGGTTGTTAGCGTGAGCTTGCTTATCGATAGAAGCACCTTCAACCTGTAGGAAGAAGCCCTTTTGGTTAACCTTTAATAGATCGATAGCTTTCTTGGTCATAGCAGCAAGAGTTGGCACACTTGCGTTTCTGTCAGCATTAACTTCGCACTTAACTGGAGGTAAATCTAAGTTACCGTGGAAAGATGCTTGAGGGCCCTTTAGACGAACTGGCATATTACCTTCTGCAAATAAACCTAATAGAGGAGCTTTTTGATCTGCCTTCTTTACTGCATCCAAGCTAGATGCATCAGTAACAATAGTAAAGCCTTCAGCTTTAGCTTGATCTAATAGTGACTTATCCTTGTACTTACCAAAGGTTGCAAGCTCTTTGAAGGATTTCATACCACCGCCTAATACAACGTCAGCACGAGTCTTAATGATCTGCTCTGAAATAGAACCTAAACCACCCTTCTCTAGGGTACCATCAGGGCACTTTTCAGCAGTAGCTTTTGGACCGTAGCACTTACGGTGAGTTACGTGAGATAGTAATACAGCAGGGGTAGCATCTTGGATCTCTGCAGTTGATACGTCACCAGTTGCTAAACCGTTCTTTTTAGCAATTTCAATTAAGTTAGAGAATGGCTTACCATTTACATCAACAGAAATTGCACCGTTGTATGACTTAACACCAGTTGCCCATGCAGTTGCAGAAGCTGCTGAATCAGTCACATAATCTGGTAAGTGAGTCTTTTTATCTAATGAATAGTGAGTGTATTGACCTGAGAATGGAAGTGCATCTAGACCTTTGAAAGCACCACCTGCACCGTGAGCAAAATTACGAGCTGCAGTGATTTCACTGTCACCCATACCATCACCGATTAAAAGGATTACATTCTTTGCTTTTTGCTTGGTTGCAATCTTTAATTGTGATTCGTACATCTTGTACATATCACCATGAATACGAGATGCACCGCCTTGAACTGTAATATCACCAACAGCTGCACGGTTATAAATATCGTCTGCCGCAGTAGCAGTATTTGCTGCTACTAATGTAGCTAAGGCTAAGCTTAATACTTTAATTGAAGATTTCATATTGACCTCAAAATGTTAATGTTTTCTGATGAATTCAATATAAAAACGACGTGTTAATTGAATTATGGAGAATTGTTATTTTTCGGTAAATTAACAAGTTAGATTGTTAAAAAATAAATCCACCAAGAGCTTCTGCTAATGGTGGATCCTTCTTATAAACTTAAACTAATTACGTTTGATTATTCAGCACGAGCTGCTGCACGAGCTGCTGCATCTTCGATAGAGATCTTTGAAGCAGCCTCTTTTAAACCTGCAAGATCTTTATTTGATAAATCAACTAACTCAGCCTTAGTAAATGGAAGTTGTTCTACGAAGTACTTCTCATAACCTTGGTAATCCTCAGGTGAAGATACGAATAGGTATGGGAATGTAATATCCTCAAACTTACCACTAAAGTCCTTATAGTTGCCCTTAATAGCATTGTAAACTGCCATGAAAGCAATTAGAGGATCGCAATAGTGACCACCTGATTGACCAGCCATTGAGCCGTTTACTAATCTCTCACCTAAATCAGGTAAGAAGTCTGTTGAAACAATCTTAATAGCGCCAGTCTTACCTGCACGCTCAACAGCAGCAACAGCACCTAATAAAGGATCACCGCCACCACCAGCTGGAATTAAAGCATCTAGTTTAGGATTTGCAGCCATTAAAGCTTCGGCAGCCTTTGAACCACCTTCTGAAGAAGTACCAGCATATTGAGGCTCACTTAACTTAGCTTGATCATTTGGATGATCTTTGTTCCACTGCTCAACACCTGCTCTATAGCCTTCCCATCTGCCAAGCCAAGTTGCGTCACCTTGCTCCCAACCAATTAGACCAATGTTTCTGCAACCTTTATCTAATAGGATGTTTACTAAGCGCTTACCATTAGCTGGCTCGTCCTCATGAACAGCACCAATATAGTATGGAGACTTGGTTGCCATTCTATAAATTCCAGGGTTTGCTTCTTTAGAAATAATACGGAAGAATTGAGCTAAATATACTTTGTTATTATTAGCTGTCTTAATTGCAGAGGTCATCTCTGTATCTGAGGAGTTACAGATAATGATACCTTGACAGCCTGATGCAACTAACTGCTCAACAGATGCAGTTACCTTCTCTGATACGTGAGCCTGATCCACATACTGAACTTGTACACCAAGTGCGTCTGCAGCCTCATCTAGGATCTTCTTACAATATGAACCTAAAACGTCAGTTGAAGACCAAATAGAAACACCAATCTTAATATCGCTGTTCTCAATAGCTTGAGCACTAGTGCTACAAGTTGCAATAGAAGCAGCTAAAGCAGTAGATGCTATAGCCTTTGCAAATTTTTTAAAAGTAAATCTCATAAAAACTTCCTTATGTAATTGTCGTAGCAAAGAACTAAATTTAATGGATTTAATTCTCTTCTAATAATAGTTACTTTTTGTCCGTAAACGTATGCGCCGATCACAATTTAAAAAATTTATTTTCAAATGAAAATTTTAAGTTCATTTTTATCTTTATTTATCAAATAGTTACTTACTATCATTCTGTTTATCCTACAAAAAATGAAAATTCGATAATTTTTGAATATGTCACAGTATTTAAAAGCAGACACAAATTTGTATTCAATGAATTCTAAAAATTGAAATTTCACATAACCTGCTTATATTGCGAATAAAATTTTTCAAAAATTTTTGTGATCTAGTTTTTATTTCTTGGTAAAACGATCAATAAAAATGTGCGTTACGTAATAAAACGTAAACGTTTGCGTTACCAATTTATTTTTCTTACTCTATGCTAAAGATAAATAAAGGTAAGTAATTTTTACTTAATACCATCCCCAACAAACAACAAATTTAGGGAGCTGTTATGGAAGGAATAAAGAATCTCTCTAGTGCGACAAAAGGCTATATAGTGCTAATCTCACTAGTATTTTTATCTTGGTTAATCTTTAAAGTTTTAACTCCAGATAACTTCGGCTCTTACAGTAACCTTCTAAGTTACTTCCAAGCAAGTTTAATCGCAACTGTAGGTGCAATTGGTTTCTACTTTGTGATGGATATGGGCTTATTCGATTTTTCTATCGGTGCAAACATCATCCTATCCTCCATCATTGGTTGCCAACTTGCCGTAAACTTTGATTTAGGTTATTTCGGTTTAATTTTTGGTGCTATCGCAACAGGTGCTCTAGTTGGTCTTTGCAACGGTTTCTTCTACGTAAAGTTAAGAATTCCATCAATGATCGTAACTGCAGGTTTAGCACTTATTTACGAATCAGTTGCTAACTACATGGCAGGTGGCGTAGAGCAAACTCTACCATCAACCTTACGTGCATTTGGTTCAATGCCTGGTAACTTAATTCTTGCATTTATTACCTTCATCATTGCTTACCTAGTTTTAAATTACACCAAGTTTGGTACTTACACCTATGCAATTGGCTCAGATGAATTTGTAGCTAAAAACATGGGTATCAATGTAGATAAATTTAAGGTTCTAGCTTTCATCTTATCAGGAGCCTTCTTTGGCGCTATGGCGGTACTAACCATCAGCTATGGTTCATCAATGGTCGCTGTAACTGGTATGTCTTCAATGACTAGAAACTTCATCCCAACCATGGGTTGCTTCTTCGGTTTGGCATTCATGAAGTATGGTATTCCACTACAAGCTATTATCTTAGGTGAGTTTATCGTAAACATCATTTTCTTTGGCTTTATCTCACTAGGTGCTCCAACCGCTATTCAAGACGTAATTACAGGTTTAGCTCTCCTAGTCATCATTACTTTAACTACTAAAGTAGCTAAAGGTGAGATTGTTAAGTAGGAGGAGATAACTATGAGCGAAATCAGATTACAAGTAAGAAATATCACCAAACACTTTGGTATCAACCGTGCCTTAAACAATGTTTCCTTTGATATCAAAAAAGGCTCTGTACATGCCCTAATTGGTGAGAATGGCTCTGGTAAGTCTACCTTAACCAACATGCTAACTGGAATTTATCAATTAGAGTCTGGTACCTTTACATTAGATGGTGAGAACATCCATGCTAAAAACCAAGTAGATGCAAATAACCACGGTATTTCAATTATCGTGCAAGAGTTAGGTACTCTATCAGGTTTATCTGTTGCTGAGAACATCTTCCTAGGTCATGAGGAGCGATTTATCACATGTGGCTTTAGAAATACTAAGCGCATGAATGATGAAGCTAACCGTTTACTAAAAGAATATGGTTTTGATCATATCAAAGCTAATGTCTTAGTTGATGAGTACAACTTCGAGGACAGAAAGCTAATCGAAATTGTAAAAGCTACTTACTTCAAACCAAAGATTGTAGTTATCGACGAAACCACTACTGCTTTATCACAAGAAGGTCGTGAAGAGCTTTACAAGCACATGAAGAGAATTAAAGAAGAAGGTAACACAGTGATCTTTATTTCTCACGATTTACCAGAAATTCTTGATAAAGCTGACACCATTACTGTTTTAAGAGATGGCGACTACATTGACACTGTACAAAGTAAGGATGTTACAGAAGACGATCTTAAAAAGCTAATGGTAGGACGTGAAGTTACTGGTGATTACTACCGTAATGATTACGGCACTCCAATTTCTGATGAGGTAGTTTTATCAGTTAAAAATGTAACCGTACCAAAACTAATTCACGATGTGTCCTTTGATCTTCACAAAGGTGAGATTTTAGGCTTTGGTGGTCTATCAGAATCAGGTATGCACGAGATTGGTAAAGCAATCTTTGGTGCAAGCTTTGATAGAGAGGGTGAGGTAGTTTTAGCTAATGGAACTCATATAAATGACATTCCTACAGCTATTAAGAACTCTATTGCTTATACCTCAAAAGACAGAGATAACGAATCTGCTGTGATGAATCAAAGCATTAAGGACAATATTGCACTGCCTTCTTTAGATAACTTAACCATTGGCAAAACCAAGCTTTTAAGCCTATCTAAGATTAAAGACTTTGCCCTTAAGTTTGCTAAAGAAATGTCTGTAAAGATGGTTAACACTGATCAGTTTGTATCAGAACTATCTGGCGGTAACAAGCAGAAAGTAGTTTTAGCAAGATGGATCGGTAAAGGATCTGATATCGTGGTATTAGATTCCCCTACCCGTGGTATTGATATCAAGGTAAAACAGGATATCTACCAACTTATGGATCGTATGAGAAAAGAAGGTAAGTCTATCATCATGATCTCTGAAGAGCTGATGGAGCTTATCGGTATGTGCGACCGCATCATCATTATGAAAGACGGTGCTATCAAAGGCGAGCTTCCTCGTAGCAAGGAGCTTAATGAAAATAGTCTAATCTCAATGATGGTTTAAGGAGCGAAATTATGTCAGATACAATCGCATTAAAAAACAAAGAAGATGAGTTAAAGAAACTTCGTACTATGAGATTAGTTCGTACCCTTTTACCAATTGTTGGACTATTCTTAGTATTTATTCTATTTAACTTTTTAACTGATGGTCGTATGATAAGTCACCTACCATTAGCTCTATCACAAGTATATGTGATTATGATTGCTTCTATGGGTGTGTTCTTTATCATGACTATGGGCGGTCTAGACTTTTCTCAAGGCTCTATCTTAGGTCTATCTGCAATCGTAATCTGTATGTTATCAGAGTATGGAATTGCTATTGCCATTGCAGGCGGTATCTTAACTGGTGCAGCTATTGGTGCTATCAACGGATACTTCTATGTAAATAGAAAAATCAAATCCTTCATTGTAACCATTTGTACCATGTTCCTTTTCAGAGGTTTAATTAAGTACTTAACTACTAATTCCCCTGTTCAAGGCGCATTCTATGAATATGACTATGACTTTGATTGCACTGAATTTAAAGTAGGTTGCACTCTATTTGTAGTAGTTGTAGGTTTCATCTTCTTTAGTTTCACTAAATTCGGCACCTACTTAAAGGCTATCGGTGCAGGTGAAAAAGCAGCTAAATTCTCAGGTATCCGTACCGACAGAATTAAATTCCTAGTTTACGTATTATCTGGTGCAATTACTGGTTTTGCAGCTTTCATCAGTGCCGTAAAGACAGGCTCTGTAACCTCTAACGGTGGTAACCAATTAGAGACTCAAATTCTAATTGCCCTAGTATTAGGTGGTATGCCAATTTCTGGCGGTGCCATGGTTCGTTTTTATAATTTCATCATCGGTTCATTACTATTCGTAGTACTAAGCAGTGGTTTAACCATGATTGGTTTCAGTACTCAGATGATGCAGTTAATTGAAGGTATCGTGTTCTTGTTATTCGTAGCAATCTTTGCTGATAGACAAGCTTTACACGTAATCAAATAGGTTTCATTTACTCTACTAAGGAAATAAACATGAACAAGATTTATTTTGTTGTTGGCTCCCAGGATTTATACGGTGAAGAGTGCTTAAAACAAGTTGCTCTTGATGCAAAGAACATGACTGCTTTCTTCAATGAGCGTCTTCAAGGTAAAGTAAGAGTTGAATTATTACCTACAGTTATCAATTCAGAAACCTGTATTGAGGACATGAGAAAGGTAAGTTGCGATGAGGATTGTATCGGTGTTATCACTTGGATGCATACTTTCTCTCCAGCTAAGATGTGGATCAAGGGCTTACAGGAGTTAAGAAAGCCTTTATTACACTTACATACTCAGGCAAATGAGAAATTACCTTATGACAGCATTGATATGGATTTTATGAATCTAAATCAAGCAGCTCACGGTGATAGAGAGTTTGGCTTTATCGTTGCAAGATTACGTATTCCTCATCAAGTAATCGCAGGTTACTATGAGCATGACGATGTTATCGAGCGTATGGGTAGATTCATCGATGTTGCTAAAGCAATTCACTTCTCAAAACACTTAAAGGTAGCTTCTTTTGGTAACAACATGCGTGAAGTTGCTGTAACTGATGGTGATCGTGTTGAGTCTCAAATTCGCTACGGTTGGGAATGTAACTACTTTGCTATTGGTGATCTTGTAGATACTATCAATCAAGTAACTGATAAAGAAATCGATACAAAGATGGATGAGTACACTTCTAAATACACCATGAAGACTGACAACATCCAAGCAGTTAGAGAGCAAGCTAAGTATGAGGTAGGTCTTGAGAAATTCTTAGCTAAGAATAATCTTGGTGCTTTTGCTGACACCTTCCAAGATCTTCATGGCTTAAAACAATTACCAGGTATCGCAGCTCAAAACCTAATGGGCAAAGGTATAGGTTTTGGTCCTGAAGGTGACTATAAGATCTCAGCTTTATCAGCTGTGCTTATGAAAATGTCTGAAGGTAGAAAAGGCGCTACAGGCTTTATTGAGGACTACACCTACGACTTAACCTATGGTCAAGAATTAGAGTTAGCATCTCACATGCTTGAAGTTCCTGTAACTTTTGCAGCAACTAAACCTGAAATTGATGTACTACCTTTAGGTATTGGTGGTAAAGAAGATCCTGCACGCTTAATCTTTGATGGCGTTGAAGGTGATGGTATTCAGGTTACCTTAGTAGATATGGGAGATCACTTCAGAATTATCTGTGCTGATATTGAACTTGTAAAACAACCAAAACCAATGCCAAACTTACCTGTTGCTCGTATCATGTACAGACACAAGCCAAACTTTAGAATTGGTACTGAAGGTTGGTGCTATGCTGGTGGTGCACATCACAGCGTGGTTTCAACAGCTCTTACAAGAGAGGATATTGCCCTATTTGCAAAACTAACTGGCACTGAGTTAATCACTATCGGTGATGACACTACTGAAGCTGAGTTAGAGAAATTAGCTACTAACTACTACAGATAGTTTTACTTAACATAAACTCCATTTAAATGGCTCTATCAAAAATAGGGCCATTTTTATTTTCATAGACTAATCTTGAGATTCTTGTTGTTGGTAAAAGTCATAGTCATTACAGCCATTGCTATAACTTCCTCATACAATTACCTCACTAAGTTACTCAAATTTTCAGCCTAACAAGAGCAAATCTACAGTCTTATTGATTTGTATAGTAAGTCGAAACTGTAACTTAAAAAGTTTTTCACTGATATTTTGTTGATACTCTTAAGATATTCTTGCTTGTTATACGCAAGTTGAATAACACCTGTAAGCATGCCCCAAAAGGCAAATTCTGTCTTAAATATATCTAAATCTTTTCTAAAACAGCCCTTTTCTATTCCAGAAGAGATAAAACTACTTATAAGTTCACTGATCTTTTGACCTACATTAAAAGTATCGCGCTCTTCATCTAAAAAATTAGGTTGACTAGGATCAATTCTAATGGTCTTTAACATCAAGGAAAAATATAGCGGATGATCCTCATAGTACTCAACTAGCTGATTGCAGATCTTTTGATATTTTTCATCGATACTCTTATCTGAATTCACAGCGTTTGATAAGTTATCATAAAGCAAAGTCATGCTCTCTAAAGTAAGATAAGCAAGTAACTCATCTTTATCTTTAAAAAAGACATACAAAGAAGCTTTAGAGTATCCACTTTCTTTAGCAATATCTGCCATAGACGTATTATCAAAACCTTTTTCTGAAAATAGCTTAGTGGCAGCTTGTGCTATAGCTTTTCTATGATTGCCTTGAGGCTCTTTTTTACGTCTTGCCATACTGTCTAATCCTCTAGTTGCACGTAATCAGCTACATTGCGTCTATATAGTTTATTACTACCATAATTGTCTGTCTTTCCTACACGAATAACCAAACTTACATTAGTCCCAAGCTTTTCTTTTAGCTCTATTTTACAAGCTGGCACCTCGATTACAGCACTGATAGGTTGAACGCTAATTTCTTTTTCCGTTAGAAATAACCACAACTTTACTAAGGTTCTTCCTGTTTCAAACAAAGCGCTTTTAGATTCAATTTCATTTTTAAAATATATGAAGCCTGCACAATGCTCTAACTGATCTTGATAAAGTTTTTCTGACTGTCTAGTAAAAACACTAGAGGTTGCTATACCTTCTGTCATAAGTGTGTTAAAGATGCCTTTAGTTATTCCTTCCATACCTAATGTATCTGCACATAAACCATCAAGTTTAGCTTTAGCTTCTTTATCAGAAAATCTCATCCAACTTGCTAGCTCCTTATTGTAATTGTCATCACTAGACAACTGATGTACTGCTAGCATTGAGTTGTCGTATATGATTTTATAAGAGTCACTTCCTTTCTTGCAAAACTCTATATCGGAAAAGTTATTTAAAAGATCTTTCAAATCAAAGGAAACAGGAGCTAATTTTCTTTTATCGGTATGACGCTTTAATATTGCATGTTCAAGATCCATATCATTACTTAAAGCAGGATCTTTATAGTAACTTACCAAAGCTAATTGTGTATTTTCATCAAAGTAAACTTGCGTGCTATAACCATAAGCCTTAAAAGCACTAACCATAGTTTGTACATAGGCTCCAAGTGAAATTAAAGCCTCATGCTTATTTTTATCTGATACCTTAAGGACTCTATCTGCATCAATGGCTACTTCCACTTTATTTGATAAGTGATGAACTTTTACTTTCCACAATTGAGTATTGTGTGAGGATGGTGATAAAGAAGCTAAATATAAAATTCTTGATAAAGTAGCATCTGAAGCTATTAGATTGTTTGGTCCTGGAACCTGCAAAGGTCTACCCTTAATTAAGGCTGTGATAAAAAACAAAGATACCAAGACACCGATTACTAACAAAAACATTCCTAAAGTCTTCATGATAATCACCAAATAATTAAACCGTTGGTTTAATTATTACACTTTAAGTCAACTTGTCAATAATTATTTAAACTTGTGGTTTAATTATTTTTTTTCTAATGAAAAATACTTAGGATTTTTCATCACAACAATTGATGAATTAATACGCTCACAATAAAGGATACAATTTAGGATACATTTTAGGTTACATTTTAGATATGAATTCATAGAAACAATGAGTGTACTAAGAGATAGAAAAACGCAATAAACTGCTTGTTTATGCGACTTGTGAGACATTAAAAAATTTCAAGGTATGGAGAAAAAGGCAATTATGGTGCGAAAGAAGGGACTCGAACCCTCACGCCAAAAGGTACAAACACCTGAAGCTTGCGCGTCTACCAATTCCGCCACTTTCGCATTGCGTGTTGGTGATCCCGATGAGAGTCGAACTCATGACCACCGGCTTCGGAAACCGATACTCTATCCACCTGAGCTACGGGATCACACGTGACCACTAAGACACGGGCGATATTATATCAAGTTTACTGCCTTCATCAATGAAATAAGCTAAAATATGATAGCAAAAAAGGAGTTTTCATGGAATTTGATAAAAAGCTAGCTTTTAGGGGAATTAGAGCCCTTTATGGCAATGACGGTTTTGAAAAACTTCAAAACACTCATGTGACAGTAATTGGTGTTGGTGGTATTGGTTCTTGGGCTTGTGAAGCTCTTTGCAGAACAGGTGTTGGCAGTTTAACTCTAATTGATAATGACACCATTGAAATAACCAACTTAAATCGTCAATTACATACAACTCCAAAAACAGTAAATCAAACCAAAGTAGAGACCTTAGCTGCAAGATTAAAAGAGATCAATCCAACTATAAAGATTGAGTGTCTTTGCGTTAAGCTAACACCTGAAAATATTGATGAAGTATTAGCAGGTAAAACAGAATATGTTTGTGAATGCATTGATGATATCGATGCAAAGACCTATATTTCAAACTACCTGCATAAACACAAATCAACCTTTATTGTGGCAGGTGGTGCTGGTGGGAGACGTGATCCTACAAAACTAAACATTGGAGATGTAAGTACAGCAAATGGCGATGCACTAATCTCAAAATTAAGAAGAGAGCTTAGAAAATCCTACGGATTTCCTAACAATGGGCAGAAATTTAATATTACCTGCACATTCTCAACAGAAAAACCTATATACTCTTCAAAAGAAGATTATATAAGTGGTGATCTACCAGCCTTCGGAGCTTCTATGAGTGTAACAGCTAGTGCTGGTCTTTTGATTTCTTCTTGGATCATCAATAAAATCGTACAAGGTTAATTTTAAATCGGTGTTTTTATCATGCTAGAACAAGAGTTTGAAAACGCAAAAATCACTTTACTAGGAAAACTTGAAGAGTATTTAAAGAGTAAGGGCATAAATACCGAATCCTCCTTTAATTGTTTAAATCCAAATGACTATTCTCATTTACCTAGCATGAATTACAACAAAGAGAAGCAGACTGTAGAATGTTTCAATTGCAAAGCAAGTTACAATATCTTTGATTTAATCGGTATTGATTACAATTTACCTACCTTTTTAAAGCAATTTATCAAAGCTCATGAATTATTCTTAGGTAAAGTTCCACTAGGATACATTGATGTGATTAAACGACAGTATCCAACTCCTGAAGAGACAAATACTCCTAAAGCTCCTATTTTTGAATTTGAAAACGACAACAATATTCAGTTGCCTTTTGGTCAAAACGATTCTAATTACTACGCTAAGCCTTCTGATACGAAAATCAATCATGACTTAAGGGAAGAAAGCTTTAATAATATTTCCCCATTTGATGAGGTAAATTCTCCAAATTTTGAGATAAATAAGCCTGCTAATACTCAAAACTTAAATTTTGGCGCTACCAACGCTGAAGAATTTAAATTACATAATCCAATTCCTAAATTTGGTCAGAAATTTAATATTCCAGCTAATAGCGTATCTCAACCAAACTTTGCAGAAAATAGCGTTAATAGTCCAAATGCAACTGACAATACTGGGTTTGAGTTATCTCGTTACATAGCTTCCTGTGCAAGAGATGTAAATAAGACTACCTACTTTAAGGATAGAGGTTTATCTGAAGAGGTTATTTCAAGATTCAATCTAGGTTATGACGAACACTTTAGTGCTGAGATTGATAATATTTCAGGTCAAACTATCTTTTGGAAAGCTGCAATTATTCCTTATGGCAACCAAGCTTATTGCGTAAGAAATACAGACTTAAACGCTAACTCTAAAAACGAAAGATATAAGAAAAAGGGTATCTTTGATATTTATAACATCGGAGTATTATCAGAAGAAGGCGATATCTTTGTAGCTGAAGGTGAGTTTGATGCTTTAAGTTTAGAGACTTTAGGTTATAGAGCTTTGGCCTTAGGTGGCGTTGGCAATGTAAGATTATTAGTAGATAGAATTCAAAGCTCTAAAATCAAGCATCACTACTACATTTGTTTAGATAACGATACCGCAGGTCAAGAAGCAGCTATATCCCTATCCTCCTATTTAGAGCAACTAAATATACCTTACACTTGTATCAATGTGTCTTATCCATACAAAGACATTAACGAATGCTTATATACCGATAGAAAATTATTAGAGGGCAGATTAAAAAATCTTAATAATTTCTTATCTTACCAATTTGAGGATATCAACGAGAAATCTAAAGAATTTAATTTTATCAATAACTCTTTAGAACTTGATACCTTACCACTAAGCTCTGCTTTATATGGCTTTACCGCAGAGCCAAACATCTTAAAGAGTTTTGTTTCACAAATTATTAGAGCAAAGTCTTGCTCTATTATTTATGCTGCAACTAAAGGTCAGTGCAATAACTTATCTCAGCGCATTCTTAAAAACAGCTTACAGTTTAACGCTCAAGAATGGGGATTAGTAAAGTTTCTGAATGTTAAAGAGGATTTAGTAAAAACTGTCTTTGATAGCATTGATGCTCAGATTATAAGAGGCAATACTAACTTTGTGGTGATAGCAGATTTAAGCTCTTACACAGATGAACTTGCTTGCAAAGCACTTCACGAGATCTCCTCTAACCTAGGAGAATACTGCGTACCAATAATTGCCCTTTGCAATCGTAGTATTCAAAATCTAGCAGACTCTTTATGCTTGCAAAACATCAATATCAGCATTAACCCTCGTGGCGATTTTGAATGTTCAACTCAAGATAAAAACTTTACACCGATTTCCTTTGTGAAACCAAGACTAGTTTAATATGAGGTTGAATGACGCACAGCAGGAAGCTGTAGATTACATTTCAGGTCCTTGCCTAGTTCTAGCTGGAGCAGGATCTGGAAAGACTAGAGTTATTACCACCAAAATTGTAAGTTTGATTAAACAGCACATGTTTGATCCAGCTTCTATTTGTGCAGTTACTTTTACTAATAAAGCAGCTGCTGAGATGAAGGATCGTGTGAAAGCACAATTAGGTGGTGAGATTGCTTCAAAACTTTCTATCTCAACTTTCCACTCTTTAGGATTAAACATCCTTAAAGAGGAATATATAGCTTTAGGGTTAAATAAGAATTTTACCCTATTTGATCCTTATGACAGCATTAAACTAATTAGAGATATTGTCAAAGATAAATACCCACAAATTCTCATTGATGCCTCAGAAAAACAAGTAATCGAGGATATTGCAGCAGATATTAGTAATTGGAAAACCAACTTACTTAGACCTGAGGATATTCAAAATAGAACTATAAGAGTTGAAATCTACGAAGCTTATCAGTCCTATATTCATGCATGCAACGCTGCAGATTTTGAGGATTTAATCTTTCAGACCACCTTACTTTTAAGGGATAACAAAGAAGTAAGAGACAGGTGGCAGAACAGGTTTAGATACATCTTAGTTGACGAGTATCAAGATACTAACGAGACTCAATATCAATTACTAAAATATTTAGCTGATAAACACAAGTGCTTTACGGTGGTGGGTGATGACGATCAGTCTATCTACGCTTGGCGTGGTGCAAGACCTGAGAATATTAAGATCTTAGCCAAAGAATATCCGCAATTAAAAGTTATTAAGCTAGAGCAGAATTATCGTTCAACAGGCAGAATTCTAAATTGTGCAAATAAGTTAATTGCCCATAACGAGCATATCTTTAATAAGACTTTATTTACTAAATCAGAGCTTGGTGAAAAAATTAAAGTAATGGAGCTTAGAACTCAAGTAGATGAAGCTGAGCGCGTTGTGCAATTACTCCTAAGCCATCAATTTAGAAATAGAACAGAGTGGAAAGATTACGCTGTTTTATATAGAAGTAATTCCCAATCAAGAATTCTTGAAAAAGCTTTTAGAGAGGCTAGAATTCCTTGCTTTATCTCAGGGGGTACTAGCTTTTTTGAACAAGCAGAAATCAAAGACATGCTAAGCTGGTGTCGAGTGATCTGCAATCCATATGACGATGTAGCCCTACTTAGAGTTATCAATATCCCAAGGCGTGGTATTGGTCATGAAACTATCAACTTTTTGTTTAGTAATGCTAAAGCACTAGGTAAATCGCTCTTTGAGTGCGCGCTCAATCCAAATATCACTAATCAATTACAACCTAAACAGAAAAAGTCTGTTTGCGAATTTATCTTATTAGTAACTAAGTTAAGACAGCACATATTAAATCAATTTGACTTAGAACTTGCTGAAAACCTGTGCGAGCTTATAGGCTATAACTCTTATATCAAAGCTAATACTGATAGCAAAATTGCCACTGAAATTAAAATTAAGAATGTTAAAACCCTAACTACTTGGATTAGTGATCTTATTGAAGGTAAGCGCAGCGATAAAAAACATACCTTCATTGAAGCAGTGGATAAATTAGGTTTAAGGGAAATGATGGATCGCAAAGGTGATGAACAAGAAACCGATGCTGTGCAAATGATGACCTTACACGCCTCAAAGGGTCTTGAATTTCCTTATGTATACCTAGTAGGCATGGAGGAAGGAACTCTACCTCACAAAAACTCTTTACCTACAGAAAAAGATCCTGACAATGACAACGTCGAAGAAGAGCGTCGTTTAGCTTATGTAGGTATTACAAGAGCAAGACAAGAGCTTACCTTACTACTTTCAAGAGAAGAGATGCAACGCAATGGCGTTCCTAAGGCTATCAATCCAAGTCGTTTCTTAAGAGAACTTCCTTCTGAGGATATTGAGTACTATCCACTTGGAACTAAAGTTAAAACTACTAGAGAGCAAAATATCTCAGACTTTGATGAAGCTTTAAGACAACTTGAAAAAATCTTATAGCTACACCTTTGTTTTAACTTTTCATGCTCAATAAAAAAGCCCCTGCTTTATGGGGCAGAGGCTTTTATAAGTCTAGTTACAACTATTATTAGTTGTTACCAACTGAAACTTCCTTCATGTCAGACATGTAAGCACGTAGCTTGCGACCTACAACCTCGATTGGGTGGTTGCGGATTGCATCGTTAACCTTAATTAACTCAACGTTATCAACACAGTTGTCACCAGCTAGAGTCTCACCGAATACGTCTAACTTCTGCTTTGCCATGAAGTCCTTTAATAGAGGAATTGCAGCATTAGCAAATAGGTAGTTACCATACTCAGCAGTATCAGAAATAACTACGTTCATCTCGTATAAACGACGACGAGCAATAGTGTTAGCAATTAGAGGTAACTCGTGTAATGACTCATAGTATGCTGACTCTGGGTAGATACCTGACTTAGTCATGGTCTCGAATGCTAACTCAATACCAGCCTTAGCAAATGCAACTAGTAAGGTGCCCTTATCGAAGTACTCTTGCTCTGTGATCTTAGTATCGCAAGCAGGAGCATTCTCAAATGCTGACTTAGCGTAATTCTCTCTCCAGGTTAATAGGTTCTTATCGCCGTTAGCCCAGTCTTCCATCATGATACGTGAGAACTCACCGCTCTCAATGTCGTCCATGTGCTTTAAGTATAGATCTTTCATGATGGTCTTTAACTCTTCAGCTAAGTAGAAAGCCTTGATCTTAGCTGGGTTTGATAGACGATCCATCATATTGGTGATACCGCCCTGCTTTAGAGCCTCACAAATGGTTTCCCAACCATATTGTAATAACTTACATGCATAAGCCTTATCAGCACCTAAAGCTACAGCGTGATCGTAGCATAGGATTGTAGCAGCCTGTAAAACACCACATAGAATGGTTTGCTCGCCCATTAAGTCAGACTTAACTTCAGCTACGAATGATGAACGTAAGCAACCTGCTCTGTGACCACCAGTACCAGCAGCCCAAGCCTTTGCATATGCCCAGCCTTCGCCGTTAGGATCGTTTTCTGGGTGAACAGCTAATAGAGTTGGAACACCGAAACCACGACGATACTCTTCACGAACTTCAGTACCAGGTGACTTAGGAGCAACCATAACAACAGTGATGTCCTTACGAACTTGCATGCCTAACTCAATCATGTTGAAACCATGTGAGTAACCTAAGCAAGCGCCAGACTTCATTAAAGGTTGTACAGCATTAACTACAGCTTCGTGTTGCTTATCTGGAGTTAAGTTGATTACTAAGTCAGCAGTTGGAATTAACTGATCATAAGTACCAACTTTGAAGCCGTTCTCGGTTGCTCTCTTGAATGAAGCTCTCTTCTCATCAATTGCTGATTGACGTAAAGCATAGCTTACATCTAGACCTGAATCACGTAGATTTAAGCCTTGGTTTAAACCTTGAGCACCGCAACCAATGATTACAATCTTTTTACCCTTTAGGAAATTGCAACCATCAGCAAACTCGCTACGATCCATTAGTTCACAACAGCCTAATTGTGCTAATTTTTCGCGTAAATTCAATGTATTAAAATAATTGAAATTAGCCATTTTTAACCTTCAAAAATTTAAAAAATAACAAAAATGTTTTTTACCCTTGAGTAAGTGCTTTTAATAATAACAGAAATTTTATAAAATGGCACATTATTTCTTTTATATTGCAATTTTTGCAATATAAAATTTTTTAAAGGACAGATTAAAGTGATTGATTTAAAAGATGCTGCAACCTTCTTAAGGCTATGTGAAACATCTAATTTAACTAGAACTGCAACCTTATGTAATGTAAGTCCATCTACTTTAAGTCGAACCTTAAATAAACTTGAACGAGACTTAAACACTAAACTTTGCATTAGAGATAAAAAGGGTATCTTCATTACTCAAGCTGGTAGAAAATTTGAGGAATTTGCAAGAAAGACCTTAAATGATTTTGCAAATTTAGAAAAAGATTTAGATTCTGGCGAAGGCGCTATTGCAGGCATTATTAAAGTATTCTGCTCTGTAACTGCCTCTTATTTATTTATTCCAAGATTATTAAATGAATTGCATCTTACAGCTCCAAATTTAGAAGTTAAGTTAGAGACAGGCGATCCTGCTGATGCTTTAAATAAATTAGATGATCCACAAATAGACTTTGTGATAAGCCCTCTACCTAATGAGCTACCGGCTAATATTCAATATGTGGATTTAGTAAATTTTCCACTAATTTTAATTGCGCCTAAAAAGCCTAGATATAGTGTAACTACTGATTTTAATAATCCTGATTTAAATTCAGTGCCTTTTGTAATGCCTGAAAAAGGTCAATTAAGATATGAAGTAGAAAAGTTCTTCCAATCGCAAGAAATCTCCCCTCATATTTATTCTGAGGTAGCAGGTCACGAGGCGATTGTATCACTTACAGCTTTAGGCTTTGGAGTATCTGTAGTACCAAGATTGGTTTACGAAATTTCTCCATTTAAGAATGACGTATTAGTAGTAAAAGAGATCCCTTGGTCTAACTTTAGAGTAGCCTTATGTAATCTAAAGAGTAGATCTAAAGATAAAACCATTAGAGTATTCCACGATTTAGCAAAGAGACTTGCTCCAAGCTTCACACCAGATTTAACTAGAAGAAGATCTGATTTAAATATTTTATAGCTTGGCGCAAAAATGACTTAAAGCTAAAAAAGTAGTATGATCTAAGGTTAAAGAATTTACGCAATCTAAGTTATTTTTTTAACTTTTATGCGTAATATTGAGCAAAATTTAATCTATTTTTGAATATTTTAAATTTAATCCTAAGATTTTCTTAATTAAGAATTTCAATAAAGTCCAGGAGTATACGGCATGTTTTACGGTATTAACCCAACGCAAACTCAAGCTTGGAAGAAGTTAACTGAGCATTTTAATGCTACTAAAAATAGAACTTTAAAAGAGCTTTTTGCAAAAGATCCTAATCGCTTTGACGAGTATTCTTTAAGCATTGGTAATGGCGACATTCTTGTTGATTATTCAAAGAACATTTTTGACAAGACCACTTTAGATCTTCTTTTAGAGTTAGCTAAAGAGACTAAGCTAGAAGACAACATCAAAGCAATGTTTGATGGTGAAATCATCAACCGTACCGAAGGTCGTGCTGTATTACATACAGCTTTACGTAACTTCTCAGGCAATCCTGTTTACGTAGATGGCAAGGATGTAATGCCAGGCGTTAAAGCAGTACTTGAGAAGATGAAAGTATTCTGCAACAAAGTAATTTCAGGCGAGTGGAAAGGTTATACTGGTAAAGAGATTACTGATATCGTAAACATTGGTATTGGTGGTTCTGATCTTGGTCCTGTAATGATCACTGAAGCTTTAACTCCATATCACTCAAGACTAAAGGCTCACTTCGTATCTAACATCGATGCAACTCATATTGCTGAAGTTTGCAAGAAATGCGATCCTGAGACTACTCTATTCTTAATTGCATCAAAGACCTTTACTACTCTTGAGACCATGACAAATGCTCACACTGCTCGTGAGTGGTTCTTAAAGACTGCTAAAGACGAGAAGTTCATCGCTAAGCACTTCGTAGCTTTATCAACTAACGAGAAAGGTTGTGTAGAGTTTGGTATCGATCCTGAGAACATGTTCGAGTTCTGGGACTGGGTAGGTGGTCGTTATTCTTCATGGTCAGCTATCGGTCTATCAGTTGCTTTAGCTTGTGGCTTTGATAACTTTGAAGAGTTCTTAAAAGGTGGTTACGAGTATGATTGCCACTTCAAAGAGACTCCATTTGATAAGAACGTTTCTGTAATCCTTGCCTTAATTGGTATTTGGTACAACAACTTCTACAAGTTCGAAACCGAAGCTATCTTACCTTATGATCAATACATGAGCAGATTCCCAGCTTACTTCCAACAAGGTAACATGGAATCAAATGGTAAATACGTTGACAGAAACGGTAACAAAGTTGATTACCAAACTGGTCCTATTATTTGGGGTGAGCCAGGCACTAACGGTCAGCACGCTTTCTATCAGCTAATTCACCAAGGTACTAAAGTTATTCCTTGTGATTTCATTGCTCCAGCACGTAGCCACAACCCAATTGGCGATCACCACGTTAAGTTATTATCTAACTTCTTTGCTCAAACCGAAGCTTTAGCTTTTGGTAAGACCAAAGAGCAGGTTGTAGCTGAGTTTGAAGCTAAGGGCAAGAAAGAGAGCGAGTACAAGGATGTAGTTCCATTCAAGATCTTTGAAGGTAACAGACCTACTAACTCTATCTTAGTAAAGGAAATTACACCTCGTACTTTAGGTATGTTAGTTGCAATGTATGAGCACAAGATCTTCGTACAAGGCTCAATTCTAAACATCTATTCATTCGATCAGTTCGGTGTTGAATTAGGTAAGCAATTAGCCTTAAAGATCATTCCTGAGTTAGAGAGCAAAGACGTAATTACCTCTCACGATAGCTCAACTAATGGCTTAATTAACGCTTATAAGAAGTTAAAGTAAGCTTTAAACTAATTTGACGAAAAGCTCTCCTCTTTTACAAAAAGGAGAGCTTTTTTCATGTTAAAATTAGTCAAATTTTAGGTTTTGGTACGCACTTAATCATATGAATGATAACGAATTAGATTACATACCGTTACACGTTAGATCTTGCTACTCCATTAACGATGGCTTACAAAACGTAGGTGATATTGTAAAAAGAGCTGCTAAACTAGGTTGCCCTGCAATTGCAGTAACCGATTTTAACAACATGGCAGGTTTCGTTAGATTCTACAATGCTTGCTATGGTGCTGGTATCAAACCTATCATGGGAGCTGATCTTCAAGTAAAAGAAAACACTAAACCTGGAGATCCTGAAGTAATCTTTACCGTTACTCTATTAGCAATGAATAGAGTAGGTAAACAAAATCTCTATGATATTCTATCCGATGCTTGGCTACATACTGGAAGCCCTGATATTGCAGATGTTTGTGCTACTGTTGATGACTTATGGAAATACTCTGAAGGCATTATTTTACTAAATGGCTTTAGAGGTGATATCGCCAATTTCTTAATTACTGACGAAAAAGCTCAACTACAAGAGCGTTTAGAAAATTATAAAAAATATTATGGAGATCGTTTCTGCTTTGAAATCACTAGAACCAATCGTGAAGGTGAAGATGATTTTGAAGTAGCAGCTTTAGACATGTGTTTAAAGTATGGTTTTGCTCCAGTTGCCACCAATGACACTAGATTCTTATTAGGTCCAGATGAAGTTCCAAAAGATGGACTTACCGACTACTACGTTCACGATATTCGTGTTTCTATTCAGCAAGGTGTACAAAAAGGTAATCGAGACAACGCTCGCCGTTATTCTCCTTACCAATATTTGCGTTCACCTCAAGAGATGCGTGAAATTTTTGCTGATATTCCAGAAGCTTTAACTAACACAAGAGCAATTGCAGCTCGTTGTAACGTAGAAATTGAGTTAGATAAACCAAGATTACCTTTGTACGATACTGGTGATTTATCTACTGACGATTGCTTAAGATTAAAAGCACATGAAGGTCTTGAAAAGCGTTTAGAGTTCTTATTCCCTGACGAGAAAGAACGTGAGGAGAAGAGACCAATTTATGAAAAACGTCTAGATACAGAATTAGACGTTATTATTGGCATGCGTTTCCCAGGCTACTTCCTAATCGTGATGGAATTTATTCAATGGTCTAAAGCCCATGGAGTTCCAGTAGGTCCAGGACGTGGCTCTGGTGGTGGTTCCTTAGTAGCCTATGCGCTTACTATTACCGATTTTGATCCTTTACGTTTTGACTTACTATTTGAAAGATTCTTAAATCCAGAACGTGTTTCCATGCCGGACTTCGACGTGGACTTTTGCCAGAGAAAAAGAGCCTTAACGCTTCAACACGTGGTAGATCACTACGGTAGAAACGCAGTATCTCAAATTGCAGCTTTCGGTACACTTGCTCCTAAAGCTGCTATTCAAGGTGTGGGTAGAGCCATCGGTGTGCCACTAGGTCAAGTGCGCCGTGTAGCAAGCTTAATTCCTGATACTCCTGGTACCACCTTTAAGAGTTGCTTTGGTATTGGTAAAAAAGGTGAAAGCATAGAATCAGTTTCCCCTGATTTTTTAAATTTTTATAACCAAGCAAAAGTAAATGACGATAAAGAGTCTATTGAGCTTATTGACGTTTCTGTAAGACTTGAAGGTGTAATTAGAAGTATTGGTAAACACGCTGCTGGTGTGGTTATCTCTCCTACTAGAATTGCTGAATTCGCACCTTTAATGCTGGATTCTGATGGTAAACCTATCACTCAGTACGACAAGAAAGATGTTGAGCACGCAGGTCTAGTTAAATTCGACTTCTTAGGACTTACCACTCTTACCATCATCGATGATGCTAAGCAGATGATTGATGAAATGCTTGCAAGAGAAGGCAAACCACCTATCAATATTGCAGCAATTCCTTATGATGATCCAGCCTCTTACAAGATGCTACAGGAAACTGAGACTACCGCTGTATTCCAGTTAGAATCTACTGGTATGAGAAAGTTAATCGGTAAGATGCAGCCTGACCGTTTTGAAGACTTAGTAGCTTTAGTAGCTTTATATAGACCAGGACCTTTAAACTCAGGCATGGTGGATCACTTCGTTGATAGAAAACATGGTACAGAACCTGTAAGTTACCCACTACCAGAAGCTCAAGATTTAGATTTAAAACCTATTCTAGACTCCACCTACGGCGTTATCGTTTACCAAGAGCAGGTTATGCAGATTGCTCAGGTGCTAGCTGGCTACAGTTTAGGTGGTGCGGATATTCTACGTAGAGCGATGGGTAAAAAAATCCCTGCAGAAATGGCAGCTCAACGTGACGTATTTAATAAAGGCTGTCTAAAAAATGGTAAAGATCTAAATATCATGACGCAGATCTTTGACCAAGTAGAAATGTTCGCAGCCTACGGTTTTAATAAGTCCCACTCTGCAGCTTACGCTCTTGTAGCTTGGTGGACCTTATACCTTAAAGTACACTATCCAGCTCAATTTTTAGCAGCCATGATGACCGCTGACTGTATGAAAACAGATAAGCTGATTGCTTACATAGGTGAGTGTCACCGCTTAGGAGTTGAGGTAGATCCTCCTGATGTAAACAACGGTAAATTCTACTTTGGTGTAAATTTACAAGGTCATGTAGTCTATGGCTTCTCTGCTATTAAAGGCGTTGGTGAAAAGCTAGTAGATCATATCGTTGAAGAAAGAGAGCAACACGGTAAATACACTGATTTCTTTGATTTTGTATATCGTGTAGGTACTAACTACTTATCTAAAGGTACTTTAGAAGCTCTAGTAAAAAGTGGTGCTTTAGATAGTATTGGACCTAATAGAGCTCAAATGTTTGAGTCTATTCCTACAGCAATCAAATACGCTAACCAAAAAACTGACAATTTATCCACAGGTCAATTTGATTTATTTGCAACTTTAGATGATGTCAATGTAAAACCAAATTATGTAAATTGCAGAAATTGGTCAGATAAAGTTCGTTTATTTAAAGAAAAACAAATTCTTGGTCTGTACTTATCTGGTCACCCAATTGATCCTTATAGAACTGAGCTGATTATGTATTGTGGTGACACAAATCTTAATAACCTAATCCCAGGTACTAAAGATCAACCAAATCACTTAGTAATAAGTGGTGTAGTCATAAGCTCTGTTCCTAGAATTTCAGCTAAAGACAATAAGAAATTCTATTCTTTAGTTCTTGATGATGGCTATGCAACCTTTGAATTACCATTATTTGGACCAAATGCTGAAAAGTACTCTGAAATTGAAAATCAGCTAAATAATTTAAAGAAGAAAAAGGCAAAAGCAAATAAGAATAAAGAAGAAATTCCAACACCTTTAATCTTAATTGTTGAAGGTTACTATTTCATTCAAGATGATGGTACTACTAGACTTAGAGTTAAGGATGTTAAGAGCTTAGAGTCTTTACGTATCTTAAATGCAAGAAAGATAACCCTAAACTTTACCTCAAAAGTTCTTGAGGAGAATCTTCAAGAAATTGATGAGATTATGCTAAGAAATCGCTTGAATACTAAAGATATCGATCAAGAATTAGCGATTGCTGACGATGAAAGCAAAGTAATCAAAGGTTGCAGCCTAAGTCTCATTATTGACAATACTCTCATGAAAATTCGTGATGACAAATATCGCTTCTTACCAAGCGACGATTTAGTTGAAGGTATTAGAGATTTAGCTGGCTCTCAAAGCGTAAGAATAAGTTTCTAAGACTCTAAGCTAAATTCATAACTTGCAGGCTTTATTTGATTAAAGCTTGCATTTTTTAGTTCAAAAAACTCTTCTGTATCAACAGAGTCTTTTGCAAAAGACAAATAGCCATCTTCTGAAGGAGCGTCTAGCAAAGAAGCTAAACTTAAGGTTTTAATAGTAGTGTTTTTAGGAAGCAAATAATAAGCTATCTTTTTGCTTTCTAAAGCTATATTGACACTACTTACATCCACAAGACCTCTGCCCGTTACTTTTACAGCGCATTCTTTGACTGTCCATAAAGCTGTAAACAAGCTTTGAATATCCTGTTGTTGATAGATAATCTCTTGAGTTTTTGTATCGAATAATTTCTTAATTAAGCTCTCAATATTTCTACTCTTCTTACTGTACTCAAGATCAATGCCTTGCTCAACTTGACCTAAGGCTAAAACAATTCTTTGTTTAGAGTGAGAGATATTAAAAAAAGGAAATCTTGCTTCAACAAAGAAAGGTTTTCCATGTTGGCTGTAAGCAATTTTTGGTAGAACTTTAATACCATAAAAATTTTGCAGAGCATAGTTTAATAATGCTCTGTTTGCTAAAAAGCTTTTAGCTCTAGCACTTGAGTAAGTGCTAGCTTTTTCATGGTAAGAATAAGGTAGCTTTGATGCTAATAAGAAGGCTTCATCAATGGTACTAGTTACAATTATCATGGTACTAGTCTTGTTTATGCTCTTTTATCATCTTGAAAATAGCAGGATCAACAAACTCTTTATTCCCACTCTTCACAGTCTCTATTGAGGGCTCTTTATGGATAGTTTCTTGTGGTGAAGGGCTCTTTTGCTCAGAAGTTTGCTTTTGTTCTTGATTATTTGGCTTTTTAAACCACTTATTAAGAAACTTTTTAACTAAAGTCCATAATAAGAACCAAATTACAAATAGACCTACACCTACAGTAATACCTAAATATAATTTGTCTTGAGTTAAAAGCTCTGAAGATAAACCTAAGCCACTTAAGAAATTGCTAATATTTTTGCAATATACAATAGAGCTCCATAGGAAGATGTTGGCAATAAGTAGTGAGAGAACTCCAAATCTTCTATTACGAGGAAGGATGCAAAACAATACGGACAAAACTACAAAAGCTGCCCCTATTCCTAAAAAAAGTGTTTGAGCAAAAGTAAAATTAAGCATAATTCAAAAATATTGATAAAATATTACGCAGTATTTTATCAAAATAAGGGTTGTAAATGTACGTTTCAACTATAGATCCTACAGCTTTTTCCATCGGACCTTTAACTATCAGATGGTATGGATTGCTCTTCTCTTTTGGTTTTATCATTGGTTACTGCATCATGCAGTTATTCTTTAAGCAAAAAAAATATAAAACTGAAGATCTAGATAAGCTTTTAGTTTACATTTTTGTAGGTACTGTAATTGGTGCAAGACTTGCCCATTGCTTAATCTATGAACCAGATTTCTACCTCTCAAATCCTATTGAAATTCTAAAAATTTGGAAAGGTGGTTTAGCTTCCCATGGTGGTTGCTTAGGCGTAATTATTGCTGTACTAATTTTTCTTAAAAAGAACAAGTACAACTTCTTAGAGCTTGCAGATATGCTTTGCGTACCAACTGCTTTAGTTTGCTCTATGATTAGAATTGGAAACTTTTGCAATGCAGAGATTTTAGGTAAAGCTACTAACAGCGATTATGGTGTTATTTTTGCAAGAATTGGTGAAACCTTTCCAAGACACCCAGCTCAGCTATATGAAGCTATAGCTTACTTTGCTATCTTTGTGCTATTGCTTAGTATTTATCTATTCGTAAAACGCAGACCAAACGGATTGATTTTTGGTTTATTGTTTACTTTAGCTTTCATCGCTAGAATCGCAATTGAACCTTTTAAAGTTGAACAAGCTGATTACAATACCGATTCAATATTCACTGTAGGACAATATCTATCTTTACCATTTGTTGTTTTAGGTATCGTCATTATCATCATCTCCTACAAAAAGTATAAAAAGACAGGAAAATAATATGGCATTAGAAATTATTATTTTAGCAGCAGGTAAAGGCAAGAGAATGCACTCAGCTTTACCTAAAGTACTTCATAAAGTTGCTAATAAGCCAATGTTGCAACACGTTATTGAGACTGCCAATGCGCTTAGTCCAAAATCCATTAACGTGGTAGTAGGTCATATGGGACAAATGGTAGAGCAAATGCTTGATACCCTACCAGAAGATCTTAAAAAACTTATCAAAGTAGTTTACCAAAATGAGCAACTAGGTACAGGCCACGCTGTAAACTGTGCTATGCCTAATATTGATGAGCAATCAGACGTTTTAGTACTCTATGGTGATACTCCTTTAACTCCTGTAGATTTACTTAAAGATCTAGTAAATCAATTAGGTCAAAAAGCTTTATGCGTGCTCTCAGCTATCACTGATAAGCCTACAGGTTATGGCAGAATTGTGCGTAATGGAGACTTTTTAAAAGCCATTGTTGAAGAAAAAGACGCTAGTGCTGAGGAGAAAAAAATCACTGAAATCAATACTGGTATCGTTGTAGGTAAGGCAAGCTTCTTTAAAAAATATCTACAAAAGCTTACTAACAACAATGCTCAAGGTGAATATTATCTTACTGATTTAGCAGGTCTTATTGCTAAAGATTCCCCTAAAGATGTAGGTATAACTATCGCTCCTGATTTTGAAATACTCTCTGGTGTTAACTCTAAAGTTCAGTTAGCTTTTGTAGAAAGATTATTCCAAAAAAGAGCAGCTAATCAGTTACTAGAGCAAGGTGTTACCCTAGCTGATCCTAACAGAATTGATATCCGTGGTAATTTAACCTGTGGTGAAGATGTCTTTATTGATATCAATTGCATTTTTGAAGGTGATGTTACTTTAGGCAATAACGTTGTAATTAGTGCTGGCTGCGTTATCAAGAACTGCTCTATTGGTGATGGCAGCGTGATCTCTCCTTATACCATTATGGAAGATTCCCAAATTAAACAACGTGCAACCATCGGTCCTTTTGCAAGACTAAGACCTGGTAACGTACTTGAAGATGAAGTTCATGTAGGTAATTTCGTTGAGTGTAAGAAAGCTCATTTAGGTGTTGGCACTAAAGCAGGACACTTATCTTACCTTGGTGATGCAACCATTGGTAAAGATGTTAATATCGGTGCAGGTACCATTACTTGTAACTACGACGGTGCTAACAAATTTAAGACTGTAATTGGTGATGATGTCTTTATTGGATCAGACTCTCAGTTAGTAGCCCCTGTTACTGTAAACAATGGCGTTACTATCGCTGCTGGTACTACAGTTACAAAACATATCAAGATGTCAGATGGTGCTTTAGTATTAACTCGCTCTAAAGAAGTTATTAAAGAAAATTATCAAAGACCACATAAAAAGAAATAATTAGAGCTTAACAAAAAGTGCAACAACCGTTGCACTTTGATAAAATTAACACAAGAATAAAATTTGTCTTAGGAAAAACGATTTATGTGCGGTATTGTTGGTGCAATTGCTCAAAGAAATGTCTCTCAAATCTTATTAGAAGGTCTTTCAAGACTTGAATATCGTGGTTATGATAGTGCTGGTATTTGTTGTATCAACAACCAAGAACTACGTTGTATCAAAACCACTGGTAAAGTAAAGAATTTAAAAGAGGCCGTTAAAGAGCAAGGTTGTCCTGGTTTTATCGGTATTGCTCATACTCGTTGGGCAACTCATGGTGTACCTTCAGAGACTAATGCTCACCCACATATCTGTGGCAATTTAGCTTTAGTTCACAATGGTATTATCGAAAACTTTGCTGAATTAAAAAGCCAACTTATCGAAAAAGGTTATGAGTTTAAGTCACAAACAGATACAGAAGTTTTAGTTTGCTTAATTCACTACCACCTACAAACAAGTGCTAATTTACTTGAAGCTTTTAAGATTGCCTTAAATGAAGTAAAAGGATCTTTTGGTTTAGCTCTTATTGATAAGAACGATCCTAATACCTTATATGCAGCTCGCTCAGGCTCTCCTTTAATTATCGGTTTAGGTATTGGTGAGAACTTTGTAGCCTCAGATACTTTAGCTTTATTACCTGTTACTCGTCGTTTTATTTATCTTGAAGAAAACGAAATTGCAGTTTTAACTACCGACAAGATTGATGTTTACACTCTAGATGGAACACCTGTTGAAAAGAGTGTTGTTGAATCAGATTTAGATGCTGAGAGTATTTCTAAGGGCAACTTTAGACACTACATGCAAAAAGAAATCTATGAGCAACCACAGTCTTTACAAAATACTCTTTTAGGTAGACTTAATGGCGATGATATCTCTTTAGAGACTGTTGTTGGTATCGATAAAGATACTTTCAAAGACATTAAAGCTATTCAAATCGTAGCATGCGGTACTTCTTATCATGCAGGTTTAGTAGGTAAATACTGGCTTGAGGAATTAACTGGCATTGCAACTAACGTTGAAATTGCATCAGAATATAGATATAGAAAAGCTGTAGTTCAAGACAATAGCTTGTTCATTACTATTTCTCAATCTGGTGAAACAGCTGATACTCTTGCTTCTTTGAGACTTGCAAAACAACAAAAATACAAGAAGTCTTTATGTATTTGTAATGTAAACGGCTCTTCCTTAGTTCGTGAGTCCGACTATACCTTATTTACCAAAGCAGGAGCAGAGATTGGTGTTGCTTCTACTAAAGCCTTTACTACTCAATTGTTAAGTTTACTACTACTAGCTTTACTGATTGGCAGACAAAATAACGCTATTAGTGACACTCAAAATCATGAAATCTTAGAAGCTGTAAGAAAACTACCTGCTTTAGCACAAGAGTTCTTATCTTACGATAAAGAAATTGAGGATATTGCTTGTCAATTCTCAGGTAAGAGACACACCCTATTCTTAGGTCGTGGTGTAATGTTCCCTATTGCCCTAGAAGGTGCTTTAAAACTAAAAGAAATTAGTTATATCCATGCTGAGGGTTATGCAGCAGGTGAATTAAAACACGGTCCTATTGCTCTTATTGATAAAGAGATGCCTGTAGTTGTAGTTGCACCTGACAACGCCTTAATTGATAAGTTAATCTCAAACATTGAGGAAGTTCGCGCTCGTGGTGCTCGTTTATATGTATTCTCAACTCAAGATACTTTAATCAAAGACGATCCTCAAACTTGCAAGGTAAGCTTACCTATGTGTCCTGAAATCTTGCAACCAATATTATTTACTATTCCACTACAGTTGTTAGCCTACCATTGCGCAGTTATCAATGGTACTGATGTGGATCAGCCAAGAAACTTAGCTAAATCAGTAACTGTAGAATAGATGCACAAAAAATAATCACAAAGCTTACGTATTACTGCGTAAGCTTTTTTATTTTATAATGTGCGCAAATTTTAACGTAAACAACAAATTTCTTTTAACTGCTTATGATTACTAATAACTTAACCGTAAAATGGTGCTTTCCTTATGCTTTATTTGCTATAGCTAGAGACGCCGTTTACGTTTTTGTTATCTCTTTTTATTTCTTATATTTATCTAGAGTTCTTTGCCTACCACTTAGCTTTATTATTCCTATGATGATAGGAATAAAAGTATTAGATATTCTAAAAGAGCCTTTTATTGGAACCTTAATTGATTGTTTAAGTACTAAATACAACTTTGATAAATATAAGGTATGTATCTTAGTAGGTAGCTTTGTAAATGCTATTTTTGTTTACTTAATGTTTAACATTCCTAATACCTCTGTAGGACTAAAAGAGCTTTTAGCTACCCTTACTTTATTAGGTTGGATGTTAAGTTTCTCTTTTTATGATCTTACCTCTTGGAGTTTAATCTCCACTTTCAATGCAAGTAATCTCTCTCGTGAGATAGCTTCTGCGATTGCAAGAGCATGTGCTACTTTAGGCTTTATCGTAGGATTAGTACTTTCAACCCACTATTTTTCACCTAATTTAGACATTATTAACAATTTAACTGTCGCAGCTCAAAAACTGTTTTTTTATTGCGCTATTTGCTTAACTATCAGTGCTGTAGCCTTTTCAAGCTCCTTTACTAATAATTACCAAGCGCCAAAAAATATCAATTTCAAAAGAACGCTAAAATCCTTTTTTAATAATGATCAATTGATGATTGTTTTTGTATTGTCCTTATTTCAACAAATTTGTTTTAACACTTTTGTAAGTGAATATGACATCTTTTTACAAAACATCACTGATTTCGATGTAAAAAACACTCCTTATTGGGTACTACAAGCCCCTTGGGTTCTAGGAATGTTTTTAACCTATTTTGCATTTAGCTTTTTAACTAAATTATCTTCAAGAAGAATAGTCTATGTTGCATCCATTGCATTACCAGCTATAGCTTCAGTAGTTCTCTATCTACTAGTTGTAACACAAAGCCTTACCTTTCTTGCTTATAATATCTTAGTTGCTTTATGTGGCGTTGGTCTATCACTATCCCTTGTTTCCACCACTGTTATGACCTCAGACTGTGTAGACTATAGTGAATTTAAATTTGGACTTAGAGCAGACTGTACAACCTTTTCCATTCAAACTATCAGTGCAAAACTAGGTGCTTTATTTATCGTACTAATCTCAGGTATCAGTTTCTCTTTATCAGGAACAGTTCTTTACGATGTTCCTTATGAAGGTTCTGAAAATTACTTAGCATTTTGTACTGTAATTATCTTTGTGGGTAGTATCTGTGCTAGTGCAATTTATTTTATTTATTACAAATTGCATGGTAGTTTTTTTGAAAATATCTTAAATAATATTTCAAACTTTACCTACGATACCGAAAACAACAATCCAAGAAAAAAGCAAAACTCTGTAAGATATGCTATTGATGAGAAATGCGTTATTCACGATTTACCATCTAACGATCTAAAAGAAATCATCAATATCTTAACTGAGCGTTTACACAACGTTAGAGCAATTAACTCAAAAACAGATTTTTTAGAGTCTTTACACAACAAAATGAGCCTAACTCCACCAGGAATTGCTCATGGAATTGCAATTCCACATACTAGAGGTGATTTTGTAAATAGAAGCTCATTAGCTATCGCTACCTTAAAAAATCCTATTGATTGCGGATCACTAGATGAAAAACCTTGTGATTTAATATTTTTAATCGCAACTCCAGATGATGGTAAATCCCATATGAATTTACTAAAAAATCTATCTTTAATGTTAAGTGAACCTGGCTTTGCAAATAAATTAAGAAACGCAGGCTCTGCTGAAGAAATTACCAAGAGGTTAATAGCATGCGAAAAAAATCTATTCAGCTACTCCTAGCTTTAGTAAGCGTTTTTGTAATCTCTAAAGTTACTGCACAAGAACTTACAGTATGCGCTGTGCCACAAACTTATAGCGCTCTAGAGGCTGTAAAGCACAAAGCACCTGTTAAGTTTAAAACCTTCTATGCACTTGAAGATGAGATCTTATCTAGAATCAATAATAACAACGGGATCTGCTCTTTAGTAATTAGCAGTGATGAGAAGCTTCCTATTCTGTTATTAAGATCTAATCAAACTAAAACTGATAGATTAAAGCCTTTTGTAAAAGCTCCGCTAATTCTTTGGTCTAAAGATCCTACTTTATTTGCAAATAATATTGACGTTATCAAAAATAAAAAGCTAAAGTCTTTAGGTTTGCCAAATCCTCATTTAACACCAGTTGGCTTTGCCGCAAAGCAGATTGTATCTAAAAAGACTTTCCCTTCAGAATACTTAAAACACAGGATCTATAGAGCAGATCATGAATTTCAGATCTTCTCCTTCGTTGCAAATCAAAGTGTGCAGGCAGGCTTTGTAACTAAACCTTTGATTTATAAAGATGGGCATACCACAGGATCTTTTTGGAATATTCCAGACGACACCTATGATCCTATTTTTTATTACTTGATTGATACGTCAAAAAGTAACTCTCATTCTATTCAAGTACTATTCAACTATATCTATGCTAATGGCCAAGCTTTAAGACACTTTTATGAATATGGCTTTGAGCCTATCTAGTATTTGCTAACTGGTGTAGTAGCAATCAAATCTGCAAGCTTTTCCATCGATAAAGCTACTACGCCTTTTATTTAGTTCTAGAGGATCTTCATTAGCAGGGCGCTTTACTACTACATGATGTTTAGCAATCGTACATAAGAAATTAGCATATTCTAAAACATCTGTATCAGCGCCTATAAGCTCATGAAATACTCGCATATCCTTTTTAACTAAGGCAGACTTAGTCCTTTGTGGAAACATAGGATCGTAGTAGATTACATCGGGCGCAGGTAAATTATCACTTGGATATTGATCTTTAATGGTACCTAAAGGCATTAGCTTTGGAAGTCCATTTTTTAGTTGAGCTAAAAATTCTTGATTATTTTGAGCTTTGTAAAGGGCTGAATTTAGCATTAGCCAAATAATAGGATTGCGCTCAAACATATAAACTTGAGCTTTACCTGACTGCAAGATTAGGCTCTCGCGACCTAAACCTGCGGTAGCATCAAAAACAATAGGATTAGTTAATTTTCCGATTACAGCTTTACATACAGGCTCAGAGTTTTTACCACCATGGGCTAATCTCCAAGCTAACTTGTCTTTTGTAAAGTCAATTTGAAAGTTTGAGCCTAGAGTTTTACTTTCAAACTCTAATTGCACCTCATCACTAACTTTAACTACGATATCTAAGTCTGATTTGAAAGAGGCAAGAGCTTTTTCTAAAGCACTCTTTGCTTTGAGGGCTTGCTCGTATAAAGGACTATCGTTTGCAATTTGAAAAGAAATCATTATCTAAAGTTTGCCAAAGTCTTTTCAAAATCAGGCTTTACTCCACGCCATAATTCAAAGCTTAATAAAGCCTGACCTATAAGCATACCAAAACCGTCATAAGCGTGTGGTACCAAAAGCTCTTTTGCGTGTTGTGTAAATACGGTTTGGCCTGTCTTTTTATACATCAAATCATAGACAAAACTTGCGTTTTTAAGTACTTCATCTGCAACTTTAGGTAATTCATCTTTTAAAGAGGAGGAGGTTGCATTGATGATAATATTAAAGTCAGGAGTTAAATTATCAAAAGTAGAAGCACTAACTTCCTTGTAGTCTCTTGCTAACTCTACAGCTTTCTCATAAGTTCTGTTAGCAATAGTAACGGATAAAGGAGCACAATCTACAATAGGCTTTAAGATACCTTTAGCTGCACCACCGGCTCCAATTATCAAGATCTTTGCACCTTGTAGCGGAAAATTTAGACGTTTTAAATCGTAAACTAAACCTCTGCCATCAGTGTTATCACCTAGGATTCGACCATCACTTAGCTTTTTTAAAGTATTAACAGCACCAGCAGCCTTTGCATAATCAGTAAGCTCATCTGCATAGTTATAAGCATCGATTTTACAAGGCACTGTAATATTACAACCAAGTCCTCCAAGTCTAAAAAACTCATCGGCTTGCTGTTTAAACTTACCTTCTTCTACTTTACATTTGGTGTACTCTAAATCCTGATGAGTACAAGTTGCAAAAAAAGTATGCAACTGAGGGGATAGAGAATGTTCTACTGGATTGCCAAATACTAAATATTTATCAGTCATGTTCGTTCCATTCAGGACCTTCTCTAACTAAAGTATGAGAAAGTGTGTCATATATTGAAGTAGGACTAGACAGACCACCACAAGGAAGATTAAGGACTAAATCTACTTCTTCTAAAAGGATAGGATTTAATTTATCAATATCGCTAGTTGCTTCTTGACCAGAGATATTTGCGCTTGTAGAAATCAAAGGCACTTTAGCTAAATTACATAAAGTAGCTAAAGGTTTAAAGCCTGTAATTCTAATTGCAACAGTGTGATTGTCCCTTAAAGCAGTACTCTTAAAATTATCTTTGGTAGGTACTACAAAAGTGTGGGGACCTGGCCACATCTTATTCATCAAAGCAAAAGAAGCTTTATCAATTAAATTGCTATCTAGGTAGGGTTCTAGAGTATTTAAATTGTGATCTACTAGAATTAAGCCTTTTCTAATATCTCTTCTTTTAATCTTAATGACTCTTTTGATAGCATTTTCATCAAATAAAGAGCAACTTAAGCCATAAACACCTTCTGATGGGCAGATAATCACTCCGCCTTGTGTTATAACTTTAGCTGCTTCTTCAATAGATGAGGTGATAATTGCGCTCATGAATTATTTTAATTTTTCCTGCAAAGCAGCATCTTTTTTCATAACTTCTAAAGCTGCATTTTGTCTATCAGCTTTTACTTTAGCGTCAATATCTTTATCTGTTAAAGCAATAATTTGAGCTGCTAAGTAAGCTGCATTCTTAGCACCAGCTTTACCTACTGCTACAGTTGCTACAGGAATACCACCAGGCATCTGAACA
The DNA here is from genome assembly GCA_902785325.1 of uncultured Succinivibrio sp. Lineage (GTDB taxonomy): Bacteria > Pseudomonadota > Gammaproteobacteria > Enterobacterales > Succinivibrionaceae > Succinivibrio. The sequence goes on from CACZXZ010000006.1 coordinate 34,329, forward strand.
GTTGAATATAAAGCATCTACACCTGATAAAGGACCACCGTCACAAGGAATGCCGATTACAGGACGAGTAGTTCTTGCTGCAATAGCACCTGCAAGGTGTGCTGCTAAGCCTGCTGCACCAATAAATACAGCGCAACCTCTTTTTTCAGCATCAGTTACATACTCACTTACCACGTCTGGAGTACGGTGAGCTGAGGCTACCTTTGCCTCAAAAGGAATACCAAAGCCTTTTAAGATAGACATGGTATTTTCAAGTAATGGTAAATCTGAATCTGAGCCCATTAAAATGGATACAAATGCTTTAGTCATAATAAAATCCTTTGCTTAAATTTTTGGATAAATTTTACCACAGTTAATTATTAGGTCGAATGATTATATGCTTTCTCTTTTTGCGACTTGAGCAAAGCGGATTTGCACAAACTAAACCTATACCTGCTTTAAATTTCTTCTCGTACATAATCGGAAAGGAGCACTCCTCACACACTCTTTTAACGGGTTTACCTGGGGTTGAGAATTTACAATCAGGGTAATTTGAGCAAGCATAAAAGGTTCTATTTGAACCTGAGGTTCTACGATTTAATTTACCTTTTTTACAAATTGGGCAATCAATATCTAAACTCTCTTGCACATTATGGATGTAATTACATTCAGGATAGTTTGAACAACCTATAAAAATACCGTATCTGCCCTTTTTAACTTCTAACATCGAGCCGCACAATGGGCATGGTGCACCAACTTCCCCTAACACCACTATAGGATGGGTAGTAGCTACAGGCTTTAAAAAAGAGCATAAAGGATAGTCAGAGCAACCTAAAAAATCACCATGGCTTGAATGTCTTAAGACCAATGGTTGACCACAATAGGGGCAAGGGGAGCCTTCCTTTAAATTCTCATAGTTATCAATTTGATTTGTCATTCCACAAAGCCTTAATATTTACCTTAACTTACAACGAGCAAATTTATCTTATAAATGATAAAATTACACCGATTTGACATTAAAGGAAGAAAAATGGCAGTAAGAGAAGTTATCATTTATCCAGATCCTATTTTAAGAAATAAAAACACTGAAGTTACAACTTTTGATGAAGATTTAAAAAAATTAACTGACGACATGTTCGATACCATGTATGAATTTGAAGGTATTGGTTTAGCAGGACCTCAAATTGCAGTTAACAAAAGAATTGTAGTGATTGATATTCCTGATGATGAAGGCAATCAACACAAAAATCAATTAGTTATCATCAATCCAAAAATCACCAAATTAGAAGGTGATATCGTTGAATCTCAGGAAGGTTGTTTATCTGTTCCTGGTTACCAAGATACTGTAACTAGATATCAAAGATGTACTGTGGAATACCAAAACTTACAAGGTGAGCACTGCGTTTTTGATAATGTAGATGGTTTATTTGCAATCTGCTTACAACACGAAATTGATCATCTAGAAGGCAAAATTTTTGTGGATAAACTCTCTAGACTTAAAAGAGAAAGACTTCATAAAAAATACGCTAAGATCCTAAAAGATCGCCAAAGAGGTGAATAAATTTGGATAAAAAGATTATCTTTGCAGGAACTCCTGATTTTGCAGCAGTTCATTTAAAAGCTCTTTTAGACACTGGTATAAAACCAATTGCTGTTTACACACAGCCAGATAGACCCGCAGGTCGTGGCCACAAATTAACCCCATCTGAGGTTAAGAAGGTGGCACTCGAGGCTAATATCGACGTTTATACTCCAGAGAATTTTAAAAACGAGCAGGACATTGCTCAATTTGAAGCTTTAAATGCCGATTTATGCATTGTTGTAGCTTACGGAGTTATCTTACCTCAAAGAATAATTGATGCTTGTAAATTTGGTTGTATCAATGTTCATGGTTCTATCTTGCCAGAATACAGAGGCGCTGCCCCAATTCAAAGAGCTCTTTTAGATGGTTGCAAGGAAACAGGTGTTTCCATCATGAAGGTAGCTTTAAAGCTTGATGCTGGTGATGTTTTAACTATTGCTAAATTACCAATTGAGAACACTGATACATCAGGTAGCTTATTTGACAAATTAGCTACTTTAGGAGCTAAAACTCTACTTGAGACATTACCAAAAATATTTGATAAAACTATTAGTGCTACAGCTCAAGATGAGTCTAAGGTAACTTACGCTAAAAAAATTAGTAAAGAAGAAGCAGCCTTAAACTTTAATCAAGATGCTACAGTGGTAGATAGAATAGTAAGAGGCTTAAACCCTTGGCCTATTGCCACCGTAAATTTAGATGACGTTAAATACAAGGTATTTGAGACTACTGTTTTAGAAGACGATAGCAATAAGACACCTGGTACTATAGTAAGCGTTGACAAGTTTGGCATTAACGTAGCCTGCGCAAAAGGCACCTTAAGACTTGTTACCATACAGGCTCCTGGCAAAGGTCCTGTAAAAGCTTGTGATCTTGCAAGATCTCGTAAAGACGTTTTTTGTGTAGGAAAACAATTTGAATAATTCAAAAACCACTCAAAAGCCTAATAAACAAGGCCATCGTTATCATAAGAACTTTAATAAAGGTCCAAAGCAAGTAGCTCAAGGAGCTAGCTCTCGTGCAGCTGCTGCCTTTTGCGTTAATGCTATAGAGGAAGGTAAATCTTTAACTGAAGCTCTACCTTTGTTCACAAAAGATCTTGATGATAGAGATAAAGCTTTTGTGCAAGAGATTGTTTATGGAACTTTAAGACACAGAAGATGGCTTTCTACTACAGCAAATGGTTTACTTGATCACTCTATCAATCAAAGATTTAATGTAGCAAGAAGCTTAATCTTATGCGCTTTATATCAGATAATTTTCACTAGAGCCCCAGCTCATGCAATTGTTTCTGCAACTGTAGGTGCCTGTGATTTATGTAAATGTAGAGCTTTTACTGGTCTTGTAAATGCGGTTTTAAGACGTTTTCTACGAGAAGGTGGCAAGCTTGTAGAAAGCGATGATCCTTGTGTTGAGTACTCTTTCCCTACTTGGTTATACGAAAAGTTACAAGAAAGCTATGGTCAAGAGCAAGCCTTAGAGATAGTGAAAAACTCTAACGAGCATGCACCGATGTTTTTACGAGTTGAAAACAGCAAAATCTCAACTGCTGACTACCTACAATTACTACATAAACAGGAGATTAAAGCTACATTAGTAGACGAGTCTTCCTGTACTATTCTTTTAGAAGAGCCAACCTATGTAGACAGATTACCTTTCTTTAAAGAAGGTTATGTAGCAGTACAAGATTTAGCAGCACAGCTAGCCTCTCCTCTTTTAGAACTTAAAGAAGGTGACAACGTATTAGATACCTGTTGCGCTCCTGGTGGTAAAAGTGCTCATATTTTAGATATAGCTCCAAAAGTTACCCTTACTTGTGCTGATGTTGATGAACAAAGATTAAATAGTGCTAAGACTAATCTTCAAAGACTTAATCGTACCCCTAAATTCTTACATTTAGACTTTAGTGCTGATATTAGTGGTATTAAAGAAACTTTTGATAAGATTTTAGTTGATGCACCTTGTTCAGGTACTGGTGTAATTAGAAGACATCCTGATATTAAGTGGCTTAGAAGACAAAAAGACATCAAAAACTTAGTAACTACCCAGGAGAAAATCTTAGATAACGCTTTTGCTTTACTAAATAAGGGTGGAATTTTGGTGTATACCACTTGCTCAATTTTGAAACAAGAAAACGAAGAGCAAGTTAAGAAATTTTTAGATAGACATAAAGATGCGAAAATCTTACCATTTGATATGAAGGGTAAGGTGGTAGATTTCTATCAGAGACTACCTGGTGAAAATAACTCTGATGGCTTCTTTTACTCAAGGTTTATTAAAGCTTAGCTATGAAAATTATTATTCTAGGATCTGGCGATGTAAGTATCGAGCTTGCAAAATATCTAGTTACTGCAGGACATGCAGTAACCGTAGCAGATACAGCATCAGAAGAGCTTACTAATCTAGCTAACCGTATTGACTTACGTGTAGTAATTGGTAATCCAGCCTCCCCATCTACCCTACGTAGAGCAGGTGCTGAGAATACTGAATTACTTGTAGCTACTACCTCTGACGATGAAGCTAATATCACCGCTTGTTGTGTAGCTCATTTCCTATTTAATGTTCCAAGAAAAATTGCCAGAATCAGAACAGCTGATTATCTTGAGGAAGTAGATGATCTATTTGGTCCAAATTCTGTTCCTATTGATCACATTATTGCAACTGAGCATTTAATTACCGAAAACATTATCAGCATGATTGAACTACCTGGCGTTAATGCTATCGGTAGTTTCTGCGATGGACGTATTGTAGTTGCAAGTACCATAGTTGAGAATGGTGGCAAGTTATTAAATAAATCCATCAAAAGCTTTAATGAATATGAAAACAAAGCTAGTGTGCTAGCGGTTTACCGTGAAGGTAAATATATTTCTGATTTTGCTAAAGAAATCTTCCATATTGGAGATGAAGTATATTTCTGTGTGCAACGTGATAGAGCTTTATCTCAATTGTCTGCTTTAAGAAAACTAGCCATTGGCAACCGCAATATTACCTTATCTGGTGGTACACATACAGCAGACTCTTTAGCGCGCTCATTATCAGGCAAATACAGAGTAAAGTTAATAGAACAAGATCAAGGCAGAGCAAAGAGAACTGCTAACGCTTTACACGATTCAGGTGTAGAAGTCTTCTGCGCAAGTCCTATGGATATGGACTTTATGCGTGAGGAGAATTTAGATACAACCGATTTATACATTGCTGCTACCCCTAATGACGAAACTAATATTATGTCCTCCTTAATTTTAAGAAGAGTCCATAATGTTAAAACTCTATCCGTGATCCGCGGTGAAGGTTATAGCGAGCTTACTAACAAAGATAATAGCGATCTTGATACTGTTGTATTTCCAAAAGAATCCATTATCTCTGCTTTGCTATCCTTGATTAGACAAGAAGGTGTTGAGAATGTACATCTTTTTAGGCAAGGTAAATCTGAAGCCATCGAACTTTGTGTTGAAGGCTCTAAATTTACTAGCCGAGTAATAGGCAGAAAGGCTGAATCTTTAAACTTACCTAAAGGTGTAACTTTAGGTTTAGTGTTACGAGGCAAAAAAGTAATTCCTGTAACCCCAGATCTTGTCTTTGAAGACAAAGATAAAGTAATCGCTTTTCTTGATGATCATAGTCAAATGAGAAATCTTGTAAAATACTGCCGTCCTTTCTCCTTCTGGATCCCAAGGTGGTAACTAGATGGTTATTGACTATCGCCTAATTGCAAAATACCTAGCTCCAGCACTATTTTTGTTTGGTATAGTAGCTTATATTCCTGCAATTTATGCTTTTTGCAATGATTCTTTAGCTTTATCAGCCTTTTTAGCAACTGGTACTTTAAGCTTAGTTCTAGGATTTATCTTTAAAAGAATAGGCAAAAAGGCAGGACCTAATACCTCCCTTAGAGTACTGTTCTTATTTACTACCTCTTTGTGGTTAATCATTTCCTTAATTGCAGCAATTCCGTTTTTTTATCAGTTACCAGATTTAAGTTTTTCTCAAGCTTTTTATGAATCTTGCTCTGGACTGTCTACTTCAGGATCTACTGTAATTACCCATTTAGATCAAAGACCAAGAGCAATTTTACTTTGGAGAGGGATTCTACAATACATAGGTGGTGTAGGATTCGTGGCTTTAGCGGTAGTAATCTTACCTATTTCAGCTATGGGTGGTATGAGCATCTTCAAAACTGAATCTTACTCTTTTGACGATAGTGCTAAGTTTACACCACACCTAAAAACCATGGCTATCTCCCTCTTTGTGTGGTACGTAGCCATCTTAGTTTTATGCTCATTTTTCTTTGTATTAGGTGGTTTTGATTTATTTAGGGCAATCGTAACTGCTTTAAGTACGGTATCAACTGGTGGTATGACCCCTACGGATACTCAAATGAATGATGCAAGTGTATTTAATCAATACACTGCCATTGGTTTTATGTTTATCTCAAGCTGCCCTTTCCTTTTGATCTTAGCTTCTCTTTCTGGAAATCCTTTATTATTCTTTAAAGATCAACAAGTACGTGGCTATTTCTTTATCAATTTTATTGTGGCTTTGGCTGTGGGAATTTCCCTAATAGTAGTTAATCAATATGATATAGAAAAAGCTTTTAGAGTAGCTTTCTTTAACGTGGTTTCTATAACCTCTACTACAGGTTTTTCACTTGAAGATTTCACTTTGTGGAATCCTTTTGCATCAAGTTTATTCTTATTTATTCTTGCTATCGGTGGTTGTTCAGGATCAACCTCTGGCGGTATTAAGACCTTCCGTTTGCAGATTTGCTACTCCATGTTTACTACACAATTGCAAAAACTACTGCACCCACATATTGTTAATGAACCTAGATTCAAAGGCAAAATTATCGATCCTGATACTTTATCCTCTGTAATTACCTATCTAGTGTCCTACTTGCTAATTGCAATGGTTTCTACCATCATTGCCTGCTCTTTAGGACTAGATCTTGATGATTCCATTACAGCTACCATATCATGTTTATCTAATATTGGTCCTGCAATGGGAACCACTTTAAATCCATCTACTGATTACAGTAATATTTCAGATCCTTTATGCGTGCTATTTAGTTTAGACATGATTTTAGGTCGTCTTGAAATCTTACCTGTATTACTCTGTTTTACTAGAATGTTCTATAGAAGGTAGTAACTACCTTCTATATTGCGTTTAGTAATAAACCCAAAAATCTACGGTAAGTATTAAAAGCCATACTAGGTTATGAATAGCGCAACCTATAAGGGAGTACTTTCTTTCCTTGGCTATTCTTTGGCCATCTTCACAATGAATAACAGTTCTATAAGTTGAAGCTGCTAATGGAATTAAACCTAATACTACAAAAGTGACTTCCCATAATTGATGAGACTGCCAACAAGCGATAGCTGAAAGTAGGGATGAGGTTGCAAACATAATAATTAGGTAAACAGCTGATTTTTTAGGTCCTAATCTTGTAGGAATTGTCTTCTTACCTGATAAACGATCTTCCTTAATATCACGCATGGAAGCTACATGTAGCACCATCACGGATTGAATACCAATAGCAAAGGATAGAAGATAGGTATCAGGGAAAATGTCGATAGTTTGATCAACAGAGCCTAACACTAAAACTTGAGAGCCTATAACTGCAGCCCAACCAAAGAAAATAAATACTGCAATATCTCCAAAGCCTTTATAGCCGTATGCAAAACCTATGGTATAAAAAATTGCAGCTAAGATAGCCCCCACACCAATAAACACAAACCAAGATAATACTTGCATGTTAGAGCCTACAGCCATAAGCAGTGCAATACTACCTGTTAGGGTCGCTAGTAAAGTTACGATTACTATAGATTTTCTCAAGGAAGTTAAAGAGATTGAACCTAGCATAACCGCACGAATAGGACCTAAACGATTAGGACCATCAGCACCTTGAATAGCATCGCCATAATCGTCAGCTAAATTACTTAACACTTGTAATAAAGTGCCTGTAATAATAATGAAAACTGCAGTAATAAAAGAATATAAGGTTACTTTTCCATAATAGAAACCAAGTCCACAGCCTACAGCACAATTAGTTAAGGCTAACAACAAGGATTTAACACGAATTTCAGTAAACCAATCTTTAAGCATTATCTAAACCTTATAAATACAAACAATAGTCTGCAATTAAAATTAAAATCCATACAAAATTGTTAAGACAACAACAAGACATTAGTTGTTCTAAACGTAGCTTTAGTCGATTATTTGTATCTTTAAATTTAACAATTTTGTAAATTAAATAAATCATCGGAATATAACCTGCCACAATAAAGACTACCTCTATAGCTTTATGGGAAGTGATACAGGCTGTAACCGACAAAATAACATAACCTACAAATAAACCTATTATATAAACAGTAGATAGTTCATATTTAATAAATTTGGCAAGTTTATAGCGAAATAGCTTGTGGTAACGAAACTTAGTTCTCAAACTTCTAACAAATAGCACCATCAAGGAACTTATACCTGCACTTAAACTAATAAAGATGGTATCAGGGTATAAATCCACTACGTAGTGAGAGGCACATAAAATAAGTAATTGAGTACCAATTACAGAGGCAAACGAAAAGAAGAAAAATATTACATGAGCACTAATATTCTCGTAAATATTCTCTGTGTTTATAGAAAACACTGAAGTTAGTAACAAACAAACCACGCTAATAAAAATAAACCAAGATAGGGTTTGGATATTGCTCCCCATTGCAAGGTAGATAGAAATACCACCAAATATAGCTGTTAAAAGGGTTACTACCGCCATTCTTTTTCTAAGGGCAGTTAAAGATAAACCACCTATCATAATAGGGGCAATTATTCCTTGTTTTTTCTCCTGACGATGCTTTTGGTAAGCTCTTGAATAAGAAATTGAATAATTACATAAAGCTTGAATACCAATGCCTGCAAGGATAATACTCAAAGCTACAATAACAGTTTTTGCTGATACCTCACCATAGTAAAATCCTAGGGCGCAACCTACTAAGCAGTTAGAAAAAGCAAAAAGTAAGGAAATATATCTTGAGTTTAGTTTTACAAAGTTTTTCATTTTTACATCAAAGCATTCTGCTAAAACATATGTATTTTAATTGAAAAACATCTTTTTTTTGAGATTTTTTAAAAATTAGGCGCAAACTCACTTTTGCAAAAGGTATAATTTGCATGATTTATACTAAATTCGGAGTTACAAATGCTATTTGACGATCCAGCCTTACGTCAATTAAAAAATACTTTTGAAAAAGAAAAAATCAAAAAAGAAGGTTTTGTAAAAGCTTCAGACCGTGGTTTTGGTTTTTTAGAAGTAGATAGAGATTCTTATTTTATTAGCCCAAATGATATGAAAAAAGTGGTCAATGGTGACCGCATTGTGGCTGTAATTGAAACTGATAATACCGGCAAATCTAGAGCTATTCCAGAAAAATTAGTTGAACCTTACCTAAAAAGATTTGTTGCCAAAATTCTATTTATCCAAGGAAAACTTAACATCATTCCTGATCATCCAAGCATTAACATTAAATTCCAAGCAGATGATCATCGTGCAGATAAAAAAGTTGCCTTACAAAATGGCGATTGGGTTATCTGTAATTTAACTGCTCATGCTTTAAATAAAAACAATTTTAGAGCTACTGTAGATGAGTTAATTTGTAAGCGTAACGATCCAAAAGCTCCTTGGCTTGTAAGCTTGAGAAAGTACGACTTACCAATTCAAGAACCTCAAGATCAAGACTTTGAATATCTTGAGAATAACCTTGCCCATGAAGATTTAACTGGTATTCCTTTTGTTACCATCGATTCAGCTCATACTGAAGATATGGATGATGCTTTGTATGTTAAAAAGGATGGAGATAACTTCTTACTTTATACAGCTATTGCAGATCCTACAGGTTACATTCAAGAAGACTCAGAATTTAATAAGATAGCAGCCTCAAGAGCTTTTTCTATTTATTTACCAGGAAAAGACATTCCTATGCTACCTAGAGTTTTATCTGACAATTTGTGCTCTTTAAGACCAAATGAAAAGAGACCTGCTTTAGTTGGCATCATGACTGTAACTAAAGACGGTGAGCTTTTAAAAGATAAGACTACCTTTATGCTTGCTACTATCAAGTCCCATGGCAAGTTAGTTTACAACGAAGTATCTGATTATCTTGAAGGGGTAGAAGGTGCAACCTTTAAACCAACTGAGCAAATAAAAGAAATCTTAGACAACTTAGTAGAATTTACTAAAGTAAGAGATCAATACCGCTCTACTCATGCTGCAACCTTTAAAAATAACCCTGATTACGAGTTTGTATTAAAAGAAGATGGCTCTTTAGATTACATTCAAGTAAACAGACGCAGAATTGCAAATCAAATAGTTGAGGAAGCAATGATTGTTTCAAACATTGCAGCCGGCGACTATTTAGCAACTAAATTAAATAGCGGTATCTTCAATATCCATCGTGGCTTTGATATGCAAAAGAAGAAGGATATTATCCAGCTTTTAATCAAAGAAAAATGCCCATATCAAGAAGATAAGCTAGATACTCTAGAAGAGTATAACGCTATCAGAAGATTTGCTATAAGCCATGATAACGACTACCTAGATAGCCGTATTAGAAAACTTCAAGAATACTCTGAAATCGGTATTCAACCAGGTCCTCACTATGCTCTAGGCGTAGAAAACTATGCTACTTGGACTTCTCCAATTAGAAAGTATGGTGATATGGTAAATCATCGCTTACTAAAAGCTATCATTGTGCATACAGCACATCCTACTCTACCAGATGAAGCTCTGTTAAAGGTTATGAATGAAGCTAGACGCACTAATAGAATGGCTGAAAGAGACGTTCGTGATTGGTTATATGTAGACTTCTTAGAGCCTGATATTGAAAAGAAGACCAGTTTTGAAGCTAAGATCTTTGATATCACCAGAGGTGGTATGAAAGTAATTCTTGAGGAGAATGGCGCTATGGTATTTATACCTTTCTCCTATATAAGCTCAAGTAAAGAGGATTTAGTACTAGCCTCTGATACTGGTGAAGCTTTAGTAAAAGGCAACGTTGTAAAACGCTTAGGAGATAAACTAAAGGTTAGAATCGTAGAAGTAAACAAGGAAACAAGATCAATTGTTGGTGCTCCTTGTGAACCTTTTGGTGGTCTTATCCTACCAGATCCAGCAACCTTAAAGCGTGGTGGTAATAGACCAAACCGCCGTTAAGCTATAGTCTCGACTTTGAAATTCTTCAAAGTCGAGAATTTTATCTAAGCCTTATAAAAGATCATTTACCTAAATTAAGCTCAGGAGCCCAAAGGCTCCTGGTAAATTAACTAGTTTTCAATACCAGATTGTTTAATTAAAGCATCAACACTTGGTTTTCTGCCTCTAAATTCTTCAAAGTTCTTCATCGGATCACTTGCACCACCACAAGCTAAGATTAACTCTTCAAAAGACTTACCAACCTCACGATTGAAAATACCTTTTTCTTCAAATAAAGAGAAAGCATCGGCAGCTAATACTTCAGCCCACTTATAGCTGTAATAACCTGCAGCATAGCCTCCTGCGAAAATATGAGTGAAATTATTTGGGAAGCGAGCATCTTTAAACTGAGGAGTTACTGCAACTTCCTTTTTAACTTCATTTAAAATCTCAAAAATTCTACCGCCCTTTGCTTTATCGTATTCAAGATGAATTCTAAAATCGAATAAAGCAAATTCAATTTGACGTAACATTGCCATTGCTGATTGGAAGTTTTTAGCTGCAAGTAAAGCTTCTAACTTCTCCTTTGGTAATGGTTTATGAGTTTTTACATTTGAAGATAAGAATTGCAATACCTCATTTTGCCAAGCATAATTCTCATTAAATTGACTTGGTAATTCCACTGCATCCCAAGGTACACCATTGATACCTGAAACATCAGAAATATCAATCTTAGTTAATAATTGATTTAAGGTATGACCAAACTCATGGAATAAAGTTACAACTTCATCGTGAGTAAGTAAGGATACATCTGAATTTACAGGTCTTGAGAAATTGCAAATTAAATAAGCTACTGGTAACTGTAGTACACCATCAAAACGGTAGCGACGAGTTAAACACTCATCCATCCAGGCGCCACCATTTTTACCAGGTCTTGCATAAAGATCCATAAACAATGAACCAATGCGAGAGCCGAACTTATCCTCATAGACATCAAAGCATTTAACATTTTCATTCCAAACGTCAACGCCATATCTTTGTTTTAAGCTGATGCCATATAAACGATGAGCACACTCAAACATGCCTTCGATTACTTTATTCTCAGGGAAATATGGTCTTAACTCTTCTTCTGAGAATGCATATTTCTCCTGACGTAATTTCTCTGAATAGTAAGCCAAATCCCAAGGCTGTAATTGATCACAGCCTTTGCTTTTTGCATATTCTTGTAAAGCTTGAATTTCTTTTTTACCTTGTTTTAAGGATTTTTTAGCTAAATCTTCTAAAAAAGAAACCACAGTTTCTGGAGTATCTGCCATCTTAGTTGCTAAAGATAAATGAGCGTAAGACTTAAAGCCTAATAGCTTGGCTTCCTCATCACGTAACTTTAAGATCTCCTCCATGATAGGAGCGTTATCCCATTTACCTGCGTTTGGACCTACATCTGAAGATCTAGTGTTGTAAGCAACATACATTTGTTCACGTAATTGTCTATCTTCACAATAGGTCATAAATGGAAGGTAAGATGGCATCTCTAAAGTGAAAACATAGCCCTCTTTTTTCTGATTCTGAGCTTCACTTAAGGCAAGTTTAATCGCACCTTCTGGCAATCCTTTTAACTTTTCTTTATCAGTGATATGTAAAGTAAAACCGTGGGTTGCGTCTAATACATTGTTAGAAAACTTAGACTGTAATTCTGATAGTCTTGATACGATTTGAGTGTATTTTTTCTGATCTTCAGGAGGTAAATCAATACCACTTAACTTAAAGTCTCTTAAAGAATTTTTAATTGCTTTTTGCTGTGGTAGAGATAAACGACCAAAAGCATCTGAGGTTTCAATCTTTTTTAAGATCTCAAAGTAAGGCTTATATTGACCTGCCCAAGAGCTAAACTCTGACAATAAAGGTAAACACTCATCATGTACAGCGCGAAGCTCAGGGGTGTTATTTACAGAATTTAAATGAGAGACTACAGACCATACTTTAGATAATCTGTCATCAGCCTCTTCTACTTGAGCGATAGTATTATCCCAAGTAGGATCTTCTTTATATTTTGAAGATACTTCTTCAATTACTTGTCTGCACTTATTGATTGCAATAGTAACAGCTTCTTTTACATGCTCAGGTTTAATTGCTGAAAACTCAGGCATACCTGAATAATCTAATAATGGATTTTGAGTCATATTGATCCTTAAAATAATCTTAAACTAATTGCGATTTTACAATATTTTAGAGAATAAAAAACGCCTGTGATAAGAATGATTTTTTCAGGTTTAAATAAAGTATGTAAAAGCGTCATTAGTATTGTAAAATAGCGACATATTCAATAAAAAACAGTTAGTTACAGCAAAATAACGGAATTTTTTATGTCAGATCTAAATGAAAGTATCTATCATCAACGTATTCAAAGACTATGTGAACTACTTGAAGAAGATCAATTAGATGCACTGATAGTAACTCATGACGATGAGTATCTTTCCTATGAATTAAATGAAGATGAGGAAAGATTAAAGTACATAACTGGCTTTTCAGGTAGCGCAGGCTACGCTGTGATCACAAGAAATAATAGTGAAGCTATACAAAACTTCTTAAAAAATGGCGCAAAACTAAAGTCCACTATCAATGGAGATCAAGTTGAAGCTACCAAAAACTGTGCTGTATTTGTAGATGGCAGATATGTAGTTCAAGTAAAAGAGCAAACTGATAGCGAAATTTTTGACTGTTTTAATTTCCCTGCAATCTCGCCTACAGACTGGATTTGCAATGTACTGCAAAAGAACAGCACTGTAGGTATTGATCTTAACTGTATCAGTTATAAAGAATTTTTAAAAACCAAAGAAGAACTTGATAATTTTAATATCAACCTAAAAGCTACTGATGGTAATTTAGTTGATAAGATTTGGGAAGATAAGCCTGAGGCTGTTGTTTCCGATATCATGATCTTCCCTGATGAATATAATGGTTGCCCAAGTCCACAAAAAAGACAACAAATTGCGCAAATTCTAAGAAACAAAGAATTAGATGCCACTGTAATATGCGATCCTGAAAGTATCTGTTGGCTACTAAATATTAGAGGTAGAGACAGAAAATACTTACCAGTTATCAACTGTAAAATGGTAGCCTACTCTAATGAAGCACTAGAGTGGTATATCAATACTGATCACTTCAAAGACGATACTTTACTTGAAAGGCTACAGGAGCATATTGGTCATATTGATATTTTCTCTGAAGACAAGTTTGACGATGTACTTGAGAGATTATGCTCATCAAGTTGTACTGTTTATGTAGATCCTGATACTACAAATGCGCATACCCTACTAAGTTTATACGAAGGTGGAGCTCAAGTAATTGAGGGTATTGGTTTATGTCAGCTACCTAAGGCTACCAAAAATCACATCGAAATTGCTGGTGAATATAAAGCTCACATCAAAGATGGCATTGCAATTTGCCGTTTCTTATCGTGGCTTGATAACCTTACTTTACTTGAAACAGCAGAAAACGATAATGCCTTTATGCGCAGAGTTGAAGGTACGACAGAGGCAGATTTAGCTAGTCGCGCTCTAAGTTTTAGAAAAGTAGAAGCAGGTTTTATTGAATCCTCCTTTGCTACCATATCAGCTTTAGGACCTAACGCTGCTATGTGCCACTATAATCACGAAAATGAGAAAGAACCTCGTGCTTTAGGTAAAGATAGTATCTACCTAATTGACAGTGGAGCTCATTTTATTGAAGGTACTACTGATATCACAAGAACTGTACTAGTTGGTCCTCACATTAGCGATGAGATTAGAAAGATGTACACTTTAGTACTAAAATCTCACATCGCTTTAGCTACAGTTTGTTTCCCTAAAGGAACCTCTGGCTTACAAATTGATGCTATAGCAAGACGTCCACTTTGGGATTGTGGTTTTGACTTTGCTCATGGTACAGGTCACGGTGTAGGTCACGTCTTGTCCGTACATGAAGGACCTCAGTGCATTTCCTCAAAGCGCTCAACTATACCTTTAGTTCCTGGTATGGTTATTTCTGATGAGCCTGGTTTCTATAAAGAAGGAGAATACGGTATTCGTCTTGAAAATCTATTAGTGGTACTACCTTGTACACAACCTGGTATGCAACACATGTTGTGTTTCTCCCCACTAACCTTAGTACCTTTTGACAACCGTTTAATTTTAAAAGAATTACTATCACAAAAAGAAATTGATTGGCTTAACAATTACCATCAAAATGTTAATAATGTGATAACCAATGCAGCAACTTCCTTAACTGAAAGTGAAGTAAGTTGGTTAATAAACGCTACCAAAGCTATTTAGGAGTAGTAAATGTTTTTCCTAAAAAAGAGTCTACCTAGTTCTTTATACTGCCAAACAAGATTACAGCAGTTGCCTACAATTCCTGTAGACTCTTCTTCCTATACTATTTTAGAAACACCACATAGATGTTATTCAAGAATATTGCAGTTAATTGAAAATGCTAAAGAGAGAATTTTAATCACTGCTTTATACCTTCAGGATGACGAAATTGGTAGAACTATCCTAAATGCTTTATATAAAGCAAAAGAGAAAAATCCTAAACTCTATGTACGTGTTTATGTAGATTTTCATCGCGCTCAACGTGGTTTAATTGGAAAAGGTCCATCTTTAGGTAACTCTGAGCTTTACTATTCCATGGCTAAAGATTGTGAAAATCCACCTGCAATTTATGGTGTGCCAGTTAAAAGACGTGAGATTTTCGGTGTAATGCACTTAAAAGGTTTTGTCTTTGACGATACAGTTTTATACACAGGTGCAAGCATCAATGATGTTTATATGGATTACAACGGTAGATATCGCTTAGATAGATACCATGAAATTCATTCAAAAGAGTTAGCTAACGTAATGTGCGCCTATGTTACTAACGCTTTTCACAAGAATTTTGCAGTTCAAGACTTTTCCCAAGGAAAAGTAAAATCAGCAAAAGAAATGCGTGAGGAAATCAAAGAGTTAAGACGCCACCTAACTACTACTCAATATTCTTTCAAGAATGAGAAGATCCGTGAATATCAAATTGGATTAACTCCTATTGCAGGTCTTGGCAAGCGCGCAAATCAGTTAAATAAAGCGATTTTGTGGCTAATTGGAGCTGCAAGAGAAAAGTTATTTATTTGTACTCCTTATTTCAATCCACCTAAGTTAATTGCTAAAGCCATTGAAGATGCTTTAGCAAAGGGTGTAAACATCACCTTAGTAGTTGGTGATAAAAAGGCTAATGACTTTTTCATTAAACCTAATGAAAACTTCTCTCCTGTAGGTGCTGTACCTTATATTTATGAGCAAAACCTAAAAGATTTTATCGAGAAAAATAAAGAATACATCGATAAAGGTACTTTAAAGATTATGCTTTGGGAAGATAAAGATAATACTTACCACGTAAAAGGCATGTACGTAGATAACAACTTAGCTTTAATCACTGGTAATAATCTAAATCCTAGAGCTTGGAGTTTGGATTTAGAAAATGGCATTATTGTGTCTGATCCATACCATCAGCTCACTGAGAAATTTACCCATGAGCAACAATTTTTATTAAGACATACCAAGCAAATTCTAAGTACAGATGATCTTGATAGCTTTGAATCTTACCCTGAGGAAGTGCAAAAGTTACTCAAGAAAGTGAAGAGACTTAGAGCTTCCATCTTTATTAAACAGCTTCTATAAGTAATTTATGGCTCTAGATAACGATACACTCTACACTAGTACGGATATAGGCACCATTAGTGGTCTAGGGCCAAGCTATACAAAAAGCTTTTATAATAAAGGTTTTTATAATCTCTTTGAGTTGTTACTCGACTTTCCTTTTAAATATCTTGATCAAACTAAACTTACAAAAATCAAAGATATTAAGGCAGATGGAAGTTACTATCTAATCGATGCAACCATTGCAAGCGTAAAGCTTATCCCATCAAGAAAAAGCATTTTAAAAGTATTTCTTTGTGATGATAATGCTTATCTTGAAACCGTATTTTTTAATCTTTACCCAAACCAAATTCAGCAGTATAAGGTTGGTCGCAGACTCTTAGCTTTTGGTCCTGTAAAGCCTAACGCTTACAACGGCTCTTTAGTACTCTCGCAACCTACCGTAACCTTTTTAAATCAAGATGATACCGTTGAAACTCAAGAAAGATTAACACCTGTCTATCATGCGGTAGAAAAAGTACCTCAAGGAATTATCAGAAAAGTTATCAATGGAATAGTATTTAAACTTAAAAGTTTACCTTTAGCTGAGCTTTTACCACAAAAGCACAATCATTTTGCTTTGACTATTAATCAAGCTTTAGATTTAATTCATTACCCATATCCAAACAAAGATCCTAAAAAAGCTTTTATTTTAGAAAAAAGTACCGCTTTTAAAAGATTGTGTTTTGAAGAGTTAGTTGCTTATCAATTAACTTTATTGTCCTTAAAAGACAAAAATGATTTACACAAAAGTAGTGTTATTCCTAAAAGAGAGCTAGAAATACAAGCTTTTATTGAGAATTTACCTTTTACCCCAACTAATGCTCAGAAAAAAGCCTACCAAGAAATCAGCGAAGATCTTAGCAAAGACAAACCAATGTTAAGACTTTTGCATGGTGATGTAGGATCTGGTAAGACTTTAGTTGCACTGCTTGCTTGTCTGCAAACTTATTACGCAAAGTATCAATGCGTGCTATTAGCCCCTACAGAATTACTTGCAAGCCAACACTACAATAATTTATCAAACTTATTAAAAGCTCTTGATTGTAAAATTGCTTTACTTACCTCCTCTGTAAAAGGCAATCAACGCAAGGCAATCTTAGAAGGGATCAAGACAGGTGAGATCCACATTATCGTAGGTACTCACAGCCTATTTCAAACCGATGTAATTTACCATAACTTAGCTTTAGCTATCATTGATGAACAACATCGCTTCGGTATTGATCAAAGAATTGCTCTACTTAGAAAAGCTCCACAAGGCATTGCTTTACATCAATTAGTAATGACCGCAACCCCTATTCCGAGAACCTTGCAACTAGCTTTATTCTCAGATCTTGATGTATCGACCTTAGATGAATTGCCAAAGGGAAGAAAACCTATCATTACTGCAGTAATGCAAGATGAACAAAAACAAAAAATCATCAGAAGACTAAAAGAAGTTTGTGAACAAGGTGCTCAAGCTTACTGGGTTTGCCCTAACATCGATGAAAATGAAGATGAAACTGCTAGCGTAAAAGCAACCTATAAACAGTTAAAGCAAAGTCTTCCAAATCTAAACATTGGTCTATTACATGGACAGTTATCTACTAATGAGAAGACTAAAGTAATGAAGGATTTCCTTGAAGGAAAATACCAAATCCTAGTTGCTACTACCATCATTGAGGTAGGTGTAGATGTACCTAATGCTAGCATTATTGTGATTGAAGGTGCTGATAGATTAGGCTTAGCTCAGTTACATCAATTAAGAGGTAGAGTTGGTCGTGGTGCTAAAGAATCTTATTGTATTTTGGTGTACAAAAAAGATCCTGAAAAAAATAACGAGATTGCTCAAAAAAGGCTTAGCATCATGAAAGCAACTAACAATGGATTTACCATTGCTACAGAAGATCTAAAATTAAGAGGACCTGGTGAAGTTTTAGGTCAGATGCAAAAAGGTTTTGGAATTTTTAAAATAGTTGATGTAAATAGAGATTATGAACTAATCGATGATGCTAGAGCTGCAGCTTTAGATATTATCCACCACGATAAAAACACAGCTGTTGCTCTAATGAAAAGATGGTATCCATCCTTTAAGGTGTAAAGTTTATGGCATTAAGAACCAACATAGTCAGCAAGAAAAAAAATTCCGTTCTTAAGAAAATTCTTAAGATTGCAACTGCCTTTGTATTATTCATTGCCATCACCGTAATTGGTGGAATTTTATATTTTAATAATCAAAATATAAAAACCCCTCTATTAAAGTACTTATCTGAAAAGACTAGCCTTAATATCAATTGCGACAAAATTGAGTTTTCTCCCCTTTATCCTAATGTACTAAAGCTTGGTGGAGTGACTATTGACGGTATTAAGATTTCAGAAGTCTATGTAGAATACAGCCTTGAAGATTTATTTGATAATAAAGATCTAGATATAAAATACCTCTATTGCAAAGGCATTACCTTCAAAGAGCAAGATTTATCAAACTTAAAACAAGAGCAGATACCTTTTGAAGCTATCAAAATTGGCAAACTAGATTTAATTGATACTCCACTATGGTTTAATAATTTCAAAGCTCAACATGCTACCTTTAGTGCTCAAAATTTCTTACTAATGGATAATATTAGTTTTGAAAACGGATCATTAAGCGCTGATACAGCACAATTTGAAAACCTCGAATTGAAAAAACTAAATGCTAAAATTGAACTTGAAAAAGAGGCAATTAGGACCAATCAATTTAATGCTCAAGTATTAGGTGGACAAATTCAAGCTGATTTAAAGATTGATCCTGCTAAGCGAGAAATAACCTTTAACTCTTTAACTTTAAACAAAATTATTCTCAAAGATTTAACTCATGACCTACCTAAATACACTATAAGTGCTGGAATCTCAAATCTCTATGACTGTGTAGTAATTCTGCCACAAAGCAAGGTTATACTTGGTCAAATCACAGGACAAGTAAAAGATCTTTTCCTTGATAAAAACCAAATCAATTACAATTTTGAAGGAAAAATTGATGAAATCTCCATTCCTTCACTTCAAATTACTGCAGAGCACAATGAGGTAAATGCTACTGCTTTAATGGATAGTCTTAAGCTTTCACTTAAAGGAAAAGTATTTCAAGGCGAGTTTAACTTAAATTCTAACTACACTAAAAACTTGAAAGATTACTACCTAAATATCGATAACTTTACTTTAAAAGATGCCAAATTAGAGCCAACCACTCAATTAGTCGATTATCTAACGACTAAAGCTTTTGAGCACAATACTTATATTAAAAGCTTAAATCTTGATAACTGTGAATTTGTCTCTAACATAGATGCTTTCCCTATCACTATAAAAGCAGTAAAACTAAATTCTCACAACTACGCTTTTGATAAAGATAGCCATCTACTTGTTGGCTATGAAGCTCAAAGCACCCTTGATTTAGATAGCTTGTATATAAAAGATCTCTTTATCAAAAAAGCAACCGTACATTCAAATTTACATGACAAAATCTTTAGTGTAAATTCTGATTTAATAGAGTTTTCAAAAGGTAACAACCTAAGCTTTAGCTACACTTATGATGACAAGCTTAAAGAAGCTCACTTTAATGCTAACGCTAAAGACTTTAATTTAGAAAATCTAAACTCTAGCTTTTTTAATCATCTATTCAATGGCAAAGTTGATTTAAGTACAGATTTAGCTTTTTATGCTCAAGACTCTAGCCATGATACTTTTGATAATGTTCCAAGCCCTGAAGAACAAGAGCAAATCGTCACTGAAAGTAATTTACTCAAAGAAGACATTCCTTCCTTTGCAAAACCTTTTTATGGCTACAACCTAGTTAATACTAATCAATTTTACTTAAAATCTGCTACTACAGAAGGCGAGTTAAGCCTAAGCTCTGACAGCTTATTTATTTCAGATCTTGGCTTAGATTTAGTTAACGGTGGACCTAAAAAAGATTATGTACTAAATTTTGAGGATTTCTTATTTGCAATTAAAGGCTCGGATCTTGGACTTTATAAGTTAGATCTTGAGGCTACTATTGAAGACAATATAGTTAAAACAAAACTATCAAGTGATCTTACAAGCTCTCATATCAGTGCTCGTGCAAGTTATGATCTTTTATCTAAAGAACTCTCCTCAAGAACAACCTTTGTATCTTTACCAAAAGATAGTCTAAGTACTCTCAAAATTGAAGGTCCAATAAAAGATCTTAAAGTTATCATCAATGCCATTACTCGTGGTGAAATGCGCAGTGGCATCAATACAGATCATTTACAAGACACAAAAGGAAAAGAGACTAGTTTAGAAGAGTCAAAAGTAGAAACACCTGCGCCAAAGGAAACTACTTTAGAGCAGGCAGATCTTAAAGCAGAATAATTTAATTCTTTTGAGATACTGTAATCTTAATAGAAGGTTTCTTCTTAGTTTGAATTAAGTCATCTGAACCTAGAGTTGAGCCTGTTACATTAGCTAGATATACCATGAAGCTTGGAACTTCATCTGAAAGTCCTGATCTTACTACACCTAAGGTTGCAGTAAACTCAGCTCCTAACAATACTATCCACCAGGAAATATAAATCCAAATAAATAAGACAGGAATTACCGCTATAGCACCGTAAATAGCTTCGTAATTAGAGAAGTTTAGAATAAATACAGAAAATACTTTCTTTGAAACTTCAAAAACTACGGTAACGAATAAAGCCCCAAATAAGGCATCTTGAAACTTTACTCTTACTCTTGGAACAATAATATATAAAGCAGTAAGCAAGCCACACTCAATTAGAATTGGGAAGATAAAGTAAGCTAGCATTAGTGGGACACCTAAAGTTTCTTTTGAGGAAATAGCAAAAGACATTACTTTAGTAAAGATCCAAATAATAATACCTAAAGCTACAGGACCTAAGGTAAGTAAAGTCCAATAAATAGCTAACATGGTACCAAGCTTTCTTCTACCACCACGCCAAATTCTATTTAAACATTGATCAATTGAGCGAACTAAAAGTAAAGAAATAGAAAAGAATACTACAGTACTTGTTACTGTTAATTTTCCTGAATGCTCTACAAAAGTACCTACGTAATTGCCTAAAGTCTCGGCAAATACAGGCATAAAATTCTCTTTAGTAAAGACTTTTAAGCTTTCTCTTACATCTTCAAAGGAAGGGAAAACTGCAAAGATATAAAAGCAAACACTAATAGCAGGAATTAGCGCTAAGATTGAAGTAAAGGATAAAGCTGAAGCTTCTAAGCCTATAGAATCCCTTTTTACTCTGTTAAAAAAGTATAAATATAATTCCTTCACGTTACCATCCTAAGCTAATTTATAATTCATTTTTTTTCTATTTCTTGCTCATTATACTGAAAACGACTCACAAGATTTTAGTGTTTTAGTTAAAATTTGATGTCAGTTTCTTGATTTATCAGAATAAATCTACCTTAAATAGAACAATTTCGTCTTTTTTTTCTATAAAATGCTAGATAGCTCAAAATTTACGCTAAAATATCGCAAAATTTCTTTTTCATTTTTTTAATTTCTCTTTCTTAAAAAGAGATCATATCTAGATAGGTTATCGAAAAATGGATGTTCAAAAAATCCGTAACATTGCAATCATTGCTCACGTTGACCACGGTAAAACAACCCTAGTTGACAAGTTATTGCGTCAATCAGGTACCCTTGACCGTGCTGAACTAGGTCAAGAGCGCGTAATGGATTCTAACGATATCGAAAAAGAGCGTGGAATTACAATTCTTTCAAAGAATACTGCTATTAACTGGAATGACTACAGAATTAACATTGTTGATACTCCAGGTCACGCTGACTTCGGTGGTGAAGTAGAACGTGTTATGTCCATGGTAGATTCAGTGCTACTTCTAGTAGATGCTGTTGATGGTCCTATGCCACAAACCAGATTTGTTACCCAAAAAGCTTTCGCTGCTGGTTTAAAGCCTATCGTGGTTATCAACAAGTGTGATAGAGAAGGTGCTCGTCCTGATTGGGTAATCGATCAAGTTTTCGACTTATTTGATAACTTAGGTGCAACTGATGAGCAGTTAGATTTCCCTGTTGTATATGCTTCTGCATTCCAAGGTTGGGCATCTTTAGATCCTGATTCTCATGGTGATACCATGGAGCCTTTATTCCAAACTATCGTGGATAAGGTAAGCCCTCCAGAGGCTGATCTCGATGGTCCATTCCAGATGCAAATTTCATCTCTAGACTTTACCTCCTACGTTGGTGTTATCGGCGTTGGTCGTGTAAAGCGCGGTATTGCAAAGGCTAACCAAGTAGTTACCATCGTAGATAGAGATGGTAATACACGTACCGGTAAGATTGGTCAAGTTTTAGGTTACTTAGGCTTGAGAAGATCTCAAGTAGATTGCGCTGAAGCTGGTGACATTATCGCTGTAACAGGTTTAGGCGAGTTAAAGATCTCTGATACTATTTGTGATCCTTCAAAGGTTGAATCATTACCTGCTTTATCAGTTGATGAGCCTACTGTTTCTATGAACTTCTGCGTAAATACCTCTCCATTTGCTGGTCGTGAAGGTAAATTCATTACCTCAAGAAACATTGAGGAGAGACTAAGAGAAGAGTTAGTTCACAACGTTGCTTTACGTGTAGAAACTACAGAAGATACCGACAGATTTAAGGTTTCAGGTCGTGGTGAGTTACACCTATCAGTACTTATTGAAGAAATGCGTCGTGAAGGCTACGAGTTAGCAGTTTCTCGCCCTGAGGTTATTCTTCATAAAGTTGATGGCAAGACCTTAGAGCCATATGAGGTATTAACTCTTGATCTTCAAGAAGAGCATCAAGGTCCTGTAATGGAAGAGTTAGGCTTACGTAAAGGTGAAATGAAGAACATGGTTCCTGATGGAAAGGGTCGTGTTCGTCTAGACTATAGAATTCCTGCTCGTGGCTTAATTGGTTTCCAATCATTATATATGACTCTAACTTCAGGTACCGGTTTAATGTACCATACCTTTGATAGTTATGATGAGTATGTCGGTGGCACCATCGGTGAGAGACAAAATGGTGTGTTAATTTCTAATGATACAGGTAAAGCTGTACCTTACGCTTTATGGTTCTTACAAGAGCGTGGCCGCTTATTTGTAGAGCCTGGTGAGGAAGTTTACGAAGGTGAGGTTATCGGTCTACACGTAAGATCTAATGACTTAACCGTAAATCCTTTAAAGACCAAGAAATTAACCAACGTTCGTGCAGCAGGTTCTGATGATAACATCATCTTAACTCCAGCTATCAAGATGACTCTAGAGCAATCTTTAGAGTTTATCAACGAAGATGAGTTAGTAGAGGTTACCCCTGTAAGCATTCGTATCCGCAAGAAGAATCTATCAGAATTAGATAGAGTGCGCGCTTTCCGTGCGGCTGGTGGTAAAAAAGCTGACGAATAAAGATCACTTTTAGTGCTTTAAAAAACCTGTATGGATCATACAGGTTTTTTTATTTACGCAATTTTTTCTAATTATCTAATTGAATAATAAGTAATTTTACAATATTTCCCCATCCCTTATCGAAAATCCTTTGTGCACTAATTTTGTGCTATGCAATAAAAATGTGCTAAAGTGTATCAAAATAGTGAAGATTTAAAATAATCACACCATAGAGATACACAATGTTTACTTTAGATAAAAGGAATATTTTAGAAAGTTTAACTACAGCTGTTTTAATAACAGACAAGACTTTCATAATTGAGTATGCCAATACTGCTGCAGAACAATTGTGTGGTATTTCTAGATCTAGACTTGTTAATCATTGTGCAACTAATTTAATTGATAGAAGTGAAGAAACTTTACTAAAAACTCTTCAAGAAACTGATTTTTATAAAGACTTCCAAGGCTTTTCAGCTGCAGGTGTATTGCTATCCCCTCTTGCAGGAAAGTCCACAAAAGCAGATATCACTATTTTTCACTACAATCATGAAAATTTTGATGGTCTTCTAATTGAGATCCACACCATTTCTCAGCAAGAGAAACTCATCAATCAGATCCAACAGAATTATCAATACACAGCTGCAAGAGATTTAATCAGAAGCTTAGCTCATGAAATTAAAAATCCACTAGGTGGTATTCGAGGGGCAGCTCAATTGATTGAAATGATGTATGGTAACACCATCAAAGACATCAAAGAATATACCAATGTAATTATTGAGCAATCAGATAGACTAAAAGTACTAGTTAACAACTTACTAGGACCGCAAAAACCAAATCCTTTAACTAAGGTAAATATCCATTACCTCTTAGAGAAGGTAATCAAACTAGTACAAATGCAACCTGAGATTAAGAATATTAAGTTAATCAAAGATTACGATCCTAGTTTACCAGAGTTAGATCTTGACCAAGATTCAGTTGAACAGGTTATTTTAAATATCGTAAATAATGCAATTCAAGCTTTAGGTGAAGTTGATAAAGAAGACAAATACATAAGAATCAAATCTAGAGCTAGCATTAGAACCATTGTTAGAAATAAGAAATATCCAACCGCAATTATTATCTCTATTAGTAATAATGGTCCTGAAATTCCAGAGAATATCTTACGTACTATTTTCTTCCCAATGGTTACCACTAAAACTAATGGTAACGGTTTAGGATTATGCATTGCACTAAATATTATTGAAAGACATCATGGCACGATTGAATGTGTTTCTGATGCAAATGAAACAACTTTTAAAATTATTCTACCTTTAAAGTCTAGTAGAAAGAATGGAGAACAATAACTATGAATCCAATGATCTGGGTTATTGATGACGATGCAAGTATTAGATTCGTCTTTGATAAAGCATTAGATGCAAATAGTATCACTCACCGTCTATTTGAAACCGGTGAAGCAGCTCTTACAGCTTTAGAGAGTGAAACACCAGACGTAATTGTTTCTGATATTAGAATGCCTGGCATTAACGGTCTAGATTTAGTTAAAAAAGTTCATGAAATCGATGAAAATATTCCTTTCATTATCATGACAGCCCATTCTGATCTTTCTGCAGCTATTGATGCCTATGAAGAAGGTAGCTTTGAATATTTACCAAAGCCATTTGATATTGAACAAGCAATAAGTGTAATTAGACGTGCTGCAGTTCACCGTGTAAATATGATCCAAATGCTAAATCAAAAAGCAAAAGCAGAAAACCAAACTTCTGCTACTGCAACTGATTCTAATGAGGAAGCAGAGATCATTGGTAAATCCCCTGCAATGCAAGAGGTGTTTAAATTTATCGGTAGAGTATCAAGAACTGATTTACCTGTTCTAATTCATGGCGAAGTAGGCACTGGTAGAAGCCAAGTTGCAAAAGCTTTACACAATCACGGTGAAAGAAAGAATGGTAAGTTTGTATCTTTAAACTTAGCTTCTCTTTCCCCTGAAATGGTTAAATATGAGCTTTTTGGTGATATAAATAAAGACATTTCTCAATGTGCTTTAGTAAAGGCTGAAGGTGGTACCTTATTTATCAGTGAAATTGCTGATTTACCTATGGACTGCCAAAACAGAATTTTACAATTATTACAAAAGCAAGAATACTCACCAATAGGTGCAACAGAGCCAATTCATGCAAATGTAAGAGTGATTGCCTCAACCTCTCATAATCTTGAAGAAAAGATTAAAGAAGGATCTTTTAACTCTGATTTGTACTATCGCTTAAACATTATCAATATCAATATTCCACCACTAAGGGATAGAAATAATGATATTCCAATGTTAGCCAAGCATTTCTTAGCTCAAACAGCACTAGAATCTCATACAGAGCCTAAGAAATTAACTTCAGAGGTACTAGTATTCTTATGTCGCTTACCATGGCCTGGCAACGTAAGACAATTAAAGAATCTATGTAAATACTTAACCATTATGGTTACTGGCAGAGATATTCAACTTGTGGATTTACCATCAGAGTTTTTACATGCAAATACTCCACAAACTAAGACCATTCAAGCTAATACTAGTGCTAATAAAGAAAATTCAACTTGGCAGGAGTTATTAAGAGCTTGGGTTGATAGCAAATTGAAATCCGGTGAGCACGATATCTTAGCAGAGGCTGTTCCTGAATTTGAAAAAATTATGCTTGAAGCAACCTTAACCTTCACTGGTAATCACAAGCAAGAATCAGCAAAACTATTAGGCTGGGGTAGAAATACCTTAACTAGAAAAATTAAAGAACTTAACATCAATTAACCTTTTAGTTTGAGTTTTTTAAGCCTATTTGATTAACTTTCAAATAGGCTTTTTTCATGATAGAGGTCAATGAATTAACCAAAATCCAAACCTTTTATTCAATATTGTGAAATGCACCTAATCACAAATTAGTCACTATGGACTATTCTAATAAGGTTAAAAATGGAAATTTGGAGATAATTCTATGAACAACAATAAATTTACTAAGAACGTCGATAGCAACGATATTATGCTAAGTTTATGCCAAAGCGTAGCTAACGTAATTTCCTCAGCATCTTCTACAAATATTAGATTTGCACCTCTTGTTCAAAAGATCACCAAAACTCTTTTAACACCTGATATCGGTACATTTGTAATGTTCACAGGTTCCTTCTCAGGCATGGTAGTTATCAACTTCCCTAAAGAAACTGCTATGGAGATTTACACTTCTTACCTTAAGAATATGGGTATTCCTGAGACTGAGATTGCTAAAAATTACACTCAAGAAGAAGTTAGCAACACCTTAGGTGAGCTAATGAACCAAATTTTAGGTCACTTTACTAGACAAATTAGCGAAGAATTGCACATAAGAATAGATCAATCACAACCAAAAATGCTAGTATTGCCTCGCGAAGTACAAATTAGTATTTCCGTTAACTTAGATAATCCAAAGTATGGTAAAGTAACTTTCCATACTGAAAGCGGTAACGTTTTCTATGTTGAATTAGCTATGGATGATACTAGTTTTGTAGCAATTCAAGATTTTGAAACCCTAGGCTCATCTTCTCCTGATGATATCCTAGAGCAATTTAAAGCCAATTAAGAATAGATAAATGACAGATATCGATAAGTCAAAAGTTATTGATTTTAGAAGAACGACCTTTGTAACTAGTGCTCCTGACATTAGCAAATTGCCTAATGACGTTGGTGCTGAAATTGCTATTATTGGTCGTTCTAATTCAGGGAAATCCTCCTCCATTAACGCTATTTGCGATCAGAAAACTTTAGCAAAAACTAGTAGAACTCCAGGTAGAACTAGACTTATTAACCTATTTAAAGTTAATGAAGGCAAATATTTAGTAGATTTACCAGGTTACGGTTATGCTCAAGTTCCAGAGCAAATGAAACGTCAGTGGCAAAAAGCAATGACTGACTACCTACAACAGCGTAAATGTTTGTGTGGATTAGTGGTTACTATGGATATCAGAACTCCCCTACGTGATCACGACCGCATGATTATCGATTGGTCAATTGCAGCTAATCTTCCATGTTTAATCTTACTTACTAAAGCTGACAAGTTTGGTGTAAACAAGCGCAAAGAAATGGTAGGTGAGGTTAAAACTCAATTAAGTGAATTTGGTGGAAATTTCACTATTATTGCATTTTCTGCCCTAAGAAAAATAGGCATTGATGAAACTAGAAATGTCTTAAAAAATTGGTTCACTCTCTTTCATACTAACGACGACTCAATCTTAGAATAATAAAAATGGAAAAAGGTACATTGTTTATCGTATCAGCTCCATCAGGAGCTGGTAAGTCTTCACTTATTAACGCTTTATTAACTAGATTCAATCTTGATGACAAATTAAGATTATCTGTATCTCACACCACTAGAGCCCCAAGACCTGGTGAAGAGGATCATGTAAGTTACCACTTTGTAACCACTCAAGAATTTGAAGCCTTGATAGCTAGAAATGCTTTTTATGAGTACGCAAAAGTATTTGATAACTACTATGGAACTTCAAGAGAAATTGTTGAAAGTTGGCTTAATGAAGGAAAGGATGTCTTTTTGGATATTGATTGGCAAGGTGCTCGCCAGATAAGAAAGATAACTCCTGAAGCTAAAGGCATTTTTATTGTTCCTCCTTCTCTTGAGGAGCTTAACCGTCGTTTAGTTACTAGAGCTACTGATTCAAAAGAAGTTATTGAAAAAAGAATGAGTAAGGCTGTAAACGAGATTTCTCATTACAACGAATACGATTATGTATTAGTAAATGACGACTTTGAAGAAACTCTACTTAACTTAAGATCTATTGTTTTAGCTAATAGAAATACTAAAGAAAAGAAAGAAGCTAGCATAGAGAACTTATTCTTTAAGGCAAAATAGCTTAAAAAACACGTACTAGATTAATAATCTAAAACATTTTCGTGTATAATGAGCAAGTTTTAGCGCTCTTTTACCTATGGTAGTTTAAAAAGCCTATTTAAAAGCAAAACTACCTTAAAAGGATCATCAAAAAATATTAGAGTGCATGTCAATTTTTTTTACCACTAAATGATAAAATCACATTAGGTTGGTAGCTAAATTTACTTACGAATAATAGAAGGTATATAAAATGGCTAGAGTTACCGTTGAAGATGCTGTTGCTAAAGTTGGAAATCGTTTTGATTTAGTTTTATTAGCAGCTCGTCGTGCACGTCAAATTGCATCAGGTAGCAATCCTCTTGTTGAAGAAGAGAAAGATAAACCTACTGTTATCGCTTTACGTGAGATTGAAGAAGGTCTTATCACTAAAGAATTCTTAGATAAGCAAGACCGCAAAGAGCACCTAAAGGATGCTTCAATTCACCCCGCAGATAATGAATTTGCACCTATCGATGGCGTAGAGATGTTTAACTAGAGGTTCTCTTATGGGAGAGGATACTTGTTTAATTCCAAAATGCGAAGGATTAACTCCTCTAGAACAAGCTTTATCATCTCCTAATTTTCATTACTATGAGCACATGAGAGCACTAATGTGCTCTTATCTTCCTAAAGAAGCCGTAGCTTTAATCGACAGAACATTCTTTGTTGCTGATTTTGCTCACCGTGAGCAAAAAAGAGCCTCAGGCGAACCATATATCATCCACCCAATTGCAGTAGCTACTGTAATAGTCCAAATGCACTTAGATGTAGAATCAGTGCAAGCAGCTTTACTTCATGACGTTGTAGAAGACACCTTTATCACCTCTGATATGCTAGAGCAAGAGTTTGGTCCTACCGTCAATGAGATAGTAGATGGTGTTACCAAACTTGATAAACTAAGATTCCATGACTACAAAGAAGCTCAAATGGAGAATTTTAGAAAGATGATCTTAGCGATGACTAAGGACATCCGTGTAATTCTCATCAAGCTTGCTGATAGAACTCATAACATGAGAACTTTAGGTGCACTAAGACCAGACAAAAGAGTCAGAATTGCTAAAGAAACTTTAGATGTGTTCGTGCCTATCGCTAACCGTTTAGGTATTTCTGACATAAGAGCCGAGTTAGAAGAATTATGCATGGCTTCTATCTACCCTATGCGTTATAGGGTGCTAAAAGCAGCTGTTACTCGAGCTAGAAATAATCGCAAAGAAGTAGTTTCAAGTATTCAAGAAGCTATTAAAGCTCGTCTTAAAGAAGCAAAAATCGAAGGCAGAGTTTTAGGTCGTGAAAAAAGAATTTTCTCTATATACAAAAAGATGGTTCACAAAGAACTGCAATTTAGAGAAATCATGGATGTATATGGCTTTAGAATTATCTTAAAAGACGTTGATACTTGCTATCGTGTCTTAGGTCAAATGCACAATCTATTTAAACCAAGACCTAACGGCTTTAAAGATTACATTGCTATACCTAAATTAAACGGTTACCAATCATTACACACTTCTTTAATTGGTCCACATGGTGTACCAATTGAAATTCAGATTAGAACCGAGTTGATGGATCAGATGGCAGCTCGTGGTGTAGCTGCGCACTGGGCTTATAAGGAGAATGGATCTAAAGCTGTTTCCACAGCCTCTCAAAAGAATGCTCAGGATTGGATTAAAAATCTAATAGATTTGCAACAAAGCGCAGGATCTTCACTTGAATTTGTGGAAGATGTAAAGACCGATTTATTCCCAGATTCTATCTTTGTATTTACCCCTGACGGTATGATTTATAACTTACCTAAAGGTGCAACCCCTGTAGATTTTGCTTATGCCTTGCATACTGATATTGGTAATCACTGTATCGGTGCGAGAGTAAATCACCACGCATTTCCATTATCTAGAAGCTTAATTTCAGGTCAAACCGTTGAAATTATAACTTCCCCAACAGCAAGTCCAAATGCAATTTGGTTATCTACAGTGGTAACCTCTAGAGCGCGCTCAAGCATTAGACAATATCTAAAGGGACTTCGTTCTCAAGAGTGTCAATTGATTGGTAGACGCTTACTGCAAAATGCTTTGAGATCTCAAAAGCTAGATAACTTATCTGAAGAAACTATTCAGAGTATCTTAGTAAACTTCAAAGAGCCTGATTTAAACGCTTTATATAGCGACATTGCCATGGGTAATATCTTAACTGTTGCTGTGGCTAAATTCTTAGATCCTAACACTCACAACCACCACGAGTTACCAATTAAAGGTACAGGTGGTTTGCCATTTATCTTTGCCCAATGCTGCATGCCAATTCCTGGAGATGAAATCATTGCACATATAGCGCAAGGTCGTGGTATCGTTATTCATACTAAAAATTGCAAGAATCTACGTCAAAGTGATCTAGGGCCTGGCAA
Source organism: uncultured Succinivibrio sp. (assembly GCA_902785325.1). Classification (GTDB taxonomy): domain Bacteria; phylum Pseudomonadota; class Gammaproteobacteria; order Enterobacterales; family Succinivibrionaceae; genus Succinivibrio. Next base: position 65,424 of record CACZXZ010000006.1, read on the forward strand.
ATCCTTAAATGTAAGCTGGAACTACACTATAACAGCTAATATGGACTTTAAAACTGGCTTACAAATTGAAATTGAGAACCGACAAGGTATTGTTTCAGAAATTTCTAATGCCATTGATCTTGCAAGCTCACGCATTGAAAGTATCAACTCTGATCTTAAAGATGAGAAGACTTTTAGAATTGAACTTGTAATTGCAGTAAGAGACAGATTACATCTAGCCTCTGTGATTAAACATTTGAGAAAAGTACCAAACATTCTTTCAATACATCGTCGCAAATAATCCTGTTTGCACTAATTTAAACAGAAATAGATAATTTACCTATATTCTAGTGATCTATATCATTTCATTTACTCTCTTTTGTTGTCTTTTTCTTGGTATGCCCTATATTTTCAAATAAGTCTTAAGGAAAATTACCATGAATAAATTCACTAAAGCCTTTTTAAAAACTGATGAGTTGGTAGCTAAAAAAGAAGATCTTGAGAAATACTACTTATCTCATACTGAGAACTTGTCTTTTACAAACGACGAAGGAATTACCCTAACAGCTACTAAATTCATTATTGATGATCCTATTGCAAGGATTGTGATTATTCCTGGTCGTGGAGAAATTGCCCACAAGTACTATGAGTTATTCTACACCTTAGGACAATTACGCATAGGAGCCGTGATCTGCTTTGCTAGAGGACAAGCTACCTCCACTCGTTTACTTGAAAATAAACAAAAATGCCATATTGAGCATTTTGAAGATTTTGCAAAGGACATTTGCTTTATTTTAGATAAGCTCAATATTACAAATTACAAGCTATTAGCTTTTTCAATTGGAGGCTTAATCTCTTTAGATATCATCAAGAATATGCCTAATAAACCAGAAAAAGCAGCTTTAATTGCCCCATATATTTGGCCTTACTTTAAATTAAATAAAACCTTATTAAAGCTATTTGTTAATACTTTAGGTACTCTTCCTTATACAAAGACTATGTATACACCTCATGGCAAGGAGTATAAGAAAGTGCCTTTTGAAATAAATCATCACTCTCATAATCAAGTAAGGTATGACAATTACCACGATTACTATGCAAAACATCCTGCCTACACTATTGGAGGACCAACCTTTAAATTCGTAAAAGAAGCTTTAAGAAAACAACTTGAACTTATCAAAGGAAAGTTTGACTTTACTATTCCTGTCTATGTTCAAGCTGCTGGGGACGATAAGGTTGTAAGTACAAAAGAGTCTCAGGCATATTTTTTAAGTCATCAACACGATACAATTCCACCTAAATATGAAATAATTGACAATGCTTACCACGATATCCTAAACGAAGATGATCAATATAGGATAAAATGTTTAGCTAATGCTTTAAAATTTCTAATAGGTTAGGAAAAGTAAATGACTCAAGAAGTTGATAATAATCCACAAGACGATGAGAATAAAATCCCTGTTAATATCATTACTGGTTTTTTAGGCAGTGGCAAAACAACCTTACTTAACCATTGGGTTAACAGTCCAGAATTAAAAGATACCTTAGTTTTAATCAATGAATTTGGTGACGTTGGTCTAGATCACGAATTAGTAGAATCTGTAGATTCCTCCGTTGTGCTATTACAATCAGGTTGCATCTGTTGCTCCCTTCAAGGTGCTTTAGTAGATAGCCTTGCAACTAACTTAATTAAAGCTCAACGTGGTGAAATTCCTCAGTTTAAACGAGTAATTATCGAGACTACAGGTCTTGCTGATCCTTCAGGTGTAATTAGCACTTTGTGTGGTGACGATTTCTTATTAGATCACTACTACCACGACGGTACTATTACCGTTTTAGATGGTATGTATGTACGTGAGCAACTAAAGAATCAATATGAAGCAGTAAAGCAAATTGCTTTAGCTGATTTGATTATTGTAAGTAAAACTGATCTTATTGATTCAGATGAAGTTGATGCTATCTATGAAATTGCTCAAAAAATAAATCCATCAGCAAAAATCTTACCTGCTATCAAAGGCAACCTATCTCCTAAAGTAATCTTTGATATCGGTCCTTATAAGAATGCCAACCAAGCATACGATCATAAGGTAACCTCTTGGCTTAATATTAAAGCTCCTAATATTGCCTCCTCAATTAGACCAGCTACAGTTACCTCTACTGTAGGTGTTGCAAAGCCAAAGATTATTGCTCACTCTAATATTGATTCATTTGCTTTAGAGTATGATGAGCCACTAGAGCCTTTATCTTTACTTGCAGCAATCTCCTCTGTACAAGAGCAATATGGTGATTCTATTTTAAGAATTAAGGGTATCTTAGATCTTAAAGATCAGGATAAACCTATTGTTATTCACGGTGTGTTAGGTAATCTATACCCATTATCAGAGCTTAGAGATTGGCCTGTAGGTGGCAAGAAATCTCAATTAGTCTTTATTTGTAGAGCAACTGTGTTAGAGCAGATTAAACACATGTTTAATGAGATTATGTTAAACCCTAAAGACTCTACCCTATCTTACTATCAGCAAATGATAGACGGTATTGAAAAAGCTGAAGATTAAAATAAAGGGGCGCATCAGCGCCCCCATTCAAAGTTAGCAAATAATTATTCTTGCTCTTCCTTTACTGTATCACCAGTTACAACGATCTCTACACGACGATCAGGTGATAGACAGTCGATAACAGCTGCACGACCCTTTACAGAATCACACTTGTTACCAGTTACAGGAGATGACTTACCACGACCTTCTGAAGCAGTTAAAGTAGTTACACCGTTAGCTTGTAACTCTTGAGCAACTGCATCAGCACGCTTTTGTGATAGTTTCTGGTTGTAAGCATCTGAACCGATACGATCTGTGTAACCGTAAACAGCGAACTCAGTGTTTTGTAGGTTCTTTGAAGAAGCTACAACATCAGCTACAGCCTTCTTACCTTCTTGAGAGATGGTTGAACCATCAAATGGGAATAATAGACCAGCTGCTAGGCTGTGATTCTCAGTTACACGAACTGTTTGTTTTTGAGCTGGAGCTTGTACAACTGGAGCTGGAGTGTTACCACCGAATACAAAGTTAAAGCCTACATATAGTAAACCGGTATCTGACTCAGTTTTGAAACCATATTTATCATAATCTGAGGTCTTGAAGAAGTAGTCATAACCTGCGCGTAGGTTGAAGCTCTGATTGATTGCCCACTGTGCACCAACACCTAATACAGCACCGATGTTATCGTCGTGAGTATTTTCATTAGAAGTACGATTCCAAGTAGGACCAACCTTGAAGAATACGTCAGAACCTTGGTTATCTAAAGGTAAAGCGAATCTACCGTATAACTCAACGATATTGTTGTGATACTTGCTTGAAGAACCTAATTCCTCAATCTTAGCACCGTTTAAGTAATCATAACCTAAACCTAAACCGAACCAATCAGTAAAATTGTATTCACCGTTTAGCTTTAAAGCATAACCGTTCTTATCACCAACTTCAGCAGGAGCTGTAACATCGGTATTGAATGCATGAGTCCAACCTGCACCTGCACCTAATGCAAATGAACCTTCAACAGCTGCGTTAGCAGCAAATGAAGCAACTGATGCAGCAACAGCTAATGCTAATAAACTTTTTTTCATTTTGACTTCCTTTGTATATAAGACAGACAAACAATCTTTTACAAAATTATACTTAGCTAATAATTAGTCTAAACTAATTTATTAGTCTCTTACTAAATTAGTGATATTTTACCATTACTAAAAAACAACGGATCAAAAAAATGATAAAAATGAACAAAATTTTCAATTTAGATTGTTAGTAACAAAAAGGTTAAAAAAGCAATTTACTAAGAATATTTCTAGAAAAAACAGAAAATTAGAAGGGAATTTTGAGTAAAATGAAACAATATTTAGGAATACAGTGGAAATTTATCACATAGTAAAAAGCCCCGATATAACTCGGATTTTCTAAATAGTATCTCATAGTAAATTGTGACACAAGGATCAAATCCAAAAAAAACAGTCATAAACCTTGATGGAATGCGAAATATAAAT